>CAMWRL010000090.1 GCA_947176685.1 uncultured Ruminococcus sp.
AAAGCGTCGGATTGTGGTCCCGAAGACCGTGGGTTCGAATCCCATCTCCCACCCTGTAAAAATTTTCTCCCTGATTTGTCATCAGGGAGATTTTTTGTCATATCTTTTTCGTTTGAAAAAGTCCCTTGACGGTGAGGTCAGGGGACTTTTTTCAGATATGCTTATTCAGCATCAGAATTTTTTTCGATGTAAGAAGCAATATCGCCGACAGTCTTGATTTCTTCGACAGCTTCATCGGGGATTGAAATGTCAAATTCATCTTCGATAGTTGTGATAAGGTCAACAACATCGAGTGAATCTGCACCCAAATCATCCTGAATATTAGCTGCAAGAGTAACATCGTCTGCTTCAACGCCGAGCTGTTCCACAATAATATCCTTGAGTTTGTCAAAAATCATGTTCATTTCCTCCTATAATATTTTATGTCCGGTATGTATGCCGGAACTGAAAAACGGGTCATTCTATGAACTCACCGATTTTTCTAAATTTAGTATAACGTTCTTTCAGCAAAACGTCAATATCTTTTTTACATTTTTCTGAAATTTTGAGTGACAAATATTCCTTGATATTTTCTGAAATTTTGTCTAAATCGTTATGTGCGCCTCCGAGAGGTTCTTCAATAATGGTTTCAGCAACGCCCAGATTGACCATATCTTCGGCAGTAATCATCATAATTTCGCTTGCTTCCTGCTCCCGTGAAGCGTCTTTCCAGAGGATACTTGCGAATCCTCTCGGCGACAAAACTGAGTACTGAGCATTTTCAAGCATAGCCAGTTCATCGCATACTCCCAGTGCCAACGCACCGCCACTTCCGGCTTCTCCCAGAACTATCGAGATTATCGGAGTGCGGAGCGTCATAAATTCTGCAATGTTCTTTGCTATAGCTTCACCCTGTCCACGTTCCTCAGCCGACACACCGCAGAATGCTCCCGGCGTATCTATGAAGCATATTATTGGTCTGTGGAACTTTTCAGCCTGTCTTGCAAGTCTGAGAGCTTTTCTGTAGCCTTCGGGGTGCGGCATAGCAAAGTTACATGTTTTATTTTCGTTTATGTTGCGACCCTTGACCTGCGCAATAATTGTGACAGGTATATTATTCAGTCTTGCGATACCGCCTAAAATAGCCTTGTCATCACCGTAAAGCCTGTCTCCGTGCATTTCGTAGAAGTCAGTGAATACAAGAGGCAGATAATCGTTTATAGTGGGTCTGTTTTTGGTATGGACAAGCTGAATACGTTCCCAAGCCGATTTCTTGTTTTCCATAATCAGACCTCCTTTTCCTGCGGACAGTAACCGTGAAGTTTAAGAAGATGAGACAGTGCACTTCTCATTTTCCGGCGTTCAACAATCATATCCACAAAACCTTTTTCGTGCTGGAACTCCGCAAGCTGGAAGTCGTCCGGAAGTTTCTGTTTTATAGTACCCTCAATAACACGCCTGCCCGCAAAGCCGATTAATACTTTAGGTTCAGCGATTATTATGTCTCCCAGAGAAGCAAAGCTTGCTGTTACGCCGCCTGTGGTAGGGTCAGTCATTACGGTTATATAAAGACCGCCGTTGTCACTGTGGAGTTTCACTGCTCCGGAAGTCTTTGCCATCTGCATAAGTGAAACAATACCCTCCTGCATTCTTGCGCCGCCCGAAGCCGTGAACATAATAACAGGCAGTGAATTTTCCGTTGCATACTCAAACGCACGGGTGATTTTTTCACCGGCAACACTTCCCATAGAACCCATCATATAACGGGAATCCATTACGCCTACGACTGCCGGAGAGCCTTTTATTAAAGCCGTTCCGGTAACAACGGAATCTTTAAGACCGGTTTTGGCACGGATAGCTTCCTGTTTTTCGGAGTACTCCGGAAAGTCTATCGGATTACCGCTTGTCATACCGGAGTCAAGTTCCCTGAAACTTCCCTTGTCAACCGTAATTTCAATCCGTTCTTTTGCCGAAAGTCTGCCATGATAGTTGCAGTTCGGACATACTCTGTGCAGTTCTTCATAACGTTCCATAAGTATGTTTGTCTGACATCGGGGACACTTGAAAGTCTCTTTTTCTTCCTCGTCGCTGTTGTCATTGAAACGTTTCTTTACAACGTTAAAAAAATCTTCAAACATCTTAAAACACCCCCGTTATTTTTTATTGTGCTTTTCCATATACCTGTTAAGGAAACCGATGTCATAATTACCGTTTCTGAAATCAGGGTGTTTGATTATTTCAAGCTGGAAATCTATATTAGTATCAACGCCCTCAACTATGAATTCCGACAAAGCCCATTTCATTTTTCTTATAGCGTCATCTCTGTCAGAACCGTGTGCAATAAGCTTGCTAATCATAGAGTCGTAGTACGGAGTGATTGTATAACCTTGATAAACTGCACCATCAATTCTTATTCCGGGACCTCCGGGCATATATAATGCTGTAATAGTTCCGGGGGACGGTCGGAAGTCAAGATCAGGATTTTCGGCGTTGATTCTGCACTCAATGGCGTGACCGTTGAGCCTTATATCGTCCTGAGTAATTTTAATGGGCATTCCGGCGGCAATTTCAATCTGCGCTTTCACAAGGTCAATACCGGTTACTTCTTCTGTAATGGGGTGTTCAACCTGAATACGGGTATTCATTTCCATAAAATAGAAGTCTCTGTTTTCGTCTACCAGAAATTCAATTGTACCGGCGTTGTAGTAACCGCATTGTTTAGCGGCAGTAACGGCGGCTTTACCCATTTTACTGCGAAGCTCCGGACTTACTATCGGGCTTGGACATTCTTCAAGTACTTTCTGGTTGCGTCTCTGCATAGAGCAGTCACGCTCACCCAGATAAACAACATTTCCCTGCTGGTCTGCAAGAATCTGTATTTCAACATGATGAGGGTTTATCAGGAATTTTTCAATATATACAGCGTCGTCACCGAAGTAATTCTTAGCTTCAAGCTGAGCTGACCGCATCTGGTCTTCAAGGTCTTCTGGTCTGTCGACACGCCTTATACCACGACCGCCGCCGCCTGCTGAAGCCTTTACAAGTATCGGATAGCCTGCTTTTTCAGCAACTTCCTTTGCTTCTTCAACTGATGATACAGCACCTTCCGAACCCGGAATTACAGGTACTCCGGCATTTTTCATAGTTTCCTTGGCGGCAGCCTTGTTGCCGAGCATATCTATTGAGTTATATGACGGTCCTATGAAAACTAATCCGCTTTTTTCGCACAGACGGGCAAAATCAGAGTTTTCCGAAAGAAAGCCGAATCCGGGGTGGATAGCCTCAGCACCACAGTTAAGAGCCGCTTGAATAATTGCGTTCATATTCAGGTAGCTGTCCTTGGTAGCCGGAGGACCTATACAGATAGCTTCGTCAGCAATCTGGGCGTGAAGCGAGTTTCTGTCTGCTGTTGAGTATACTGCCACACAGCGTATATTGAGTTCACGGCAAGCCCTTATTATGCGGACGGCTATTTCACCTCTGTTGGCTATTAAAATTTTTCTGAACATTAGTATGCTCCTTTATTTATTATCAGCAACAACACAGATTATTTCGCATGAAACAGCTTTTTCGCCGCCGACAGACGCAAGACCCTTGCAGGTTGCCACAGGACCTCTCTGCTTTATTACTTCAACTTCAAGGTCGAGAATGTCGCCCGGTACAATCTGTCTGCGGAACTTAGCCTTGTCGATACCTCCGAAAAGACCTATTTTTCCTTTGAACTCCGGTTTTGAAAGCATACATACAGCACCAGCCTGCGCAAGCATTTCAATCATAAGTACACCGGGGGTTACAGGATAATCCGGAAAGTGACCCTTAAACCAGAAGTCATCTTCCTTTATATATTTTCTTGCCTTAACCTTGACGCCGACTTCCATTTCGACAATTTCATCGATTAAAAGAAACGGGTCACGGTGAGGGATTATTTCCATAATCTGTTCTTTATTCATAAGTATATCTGACATTTTATTGTCCTCCGTTCTGATTTTATTAAATCACGCCAATTCCTCTTCTGAAAATTCAATCCACCTGCCGCCGGCACTTCTGTAATACAAAGCCATTGCATCTATACCGTCATTCAGTACCTGCTCCCACGAAACAGTTTTACCATTGATAAGAATACAGTTTCCGTTTTTGTCGAAATTATAACGTTCCTTTTCGGTTTCATAATCAATGTCGTAAAATAATTCCATACGGATTTCACAGGGGGAAAAATCTGCCTTTTTCAGCGGACGGTCTGAAATTTCCGGACTGTCTTCGATATTGCAGAACATTGCGTCATAACCGTGAATCACGCTGTCAAACAGAATAATTCTTTCGCCTGTCGTAACTGATTCCGCAATAAATCCGGAGGGATATTCCATACCGATATAAAGCGGATTTTCAAAACCTTTAATATTTACAGGTTCGCAGCAGTGCAGAATATCAAAAAGCCTTCCGCCGTCTGAATCAGCGATATTTACGGTGACAACTCCGTTTTTTTCGGAGCAGTCAGCCGTAAATCCTTTGAGAGATGATAAAATCCTCATAATATTATTTTATAATCATAATAGGCTGGTCATATTCAACCGCCTGACCGTCCGAAACAAGAATCTTGTCCACAACGCCGTCAAAGTCCGACTGAATTTCGTTCATAAGCTTCATTGACTCGATAATCATTATAACGTCACCTTTTTTAACCTTGTCGCCGACTTTGACAAATGCCGGCTTGTCCGGAGACGGTGCGGCGTAGAAAGTTCCCACGATAGGGGACTTCACGATATTACCGCTGACAGCTTCGGGCTTGTCCTCTGCCGGAGCTGTCGGTACAGCAGGAGCATTAACGCCCATTGGTACGGACACGGGCATTGCAGGTGGCGGGGGGGGACATTTCTTGCCCTTTATTGTAATACGCCATTCACCATTCTCTCCATTATTTATTGTGATTTCAGAAAGTTCATTATCTGAAACGATTTTAGCGAGCTTTTCAACTGTTTCCAATTCAATGATTTTAAAAACTTGATTCTCCATTTTATGCCTCCTTATTCTGTAACTTTTTTGAAACAGATTGTAGCGTTATGACCGCCGAATCCGAGAGAGTTTGAAAGAGCCGCATTTATGGGCATTTCGATATTTCCCTCAACGCAGTAATCAAGGTCGCACTCCTCGTCCGGAAGCTTGTAGCCGACAGTTTTGTGGATAAAGCCTTCCTGAATGGACTTTGCCACAACAACGGCTTCAACAGCACCAGCCGCACCGAGAAGATGTCCAATCATTGATTTGGTTGAATTTATCTTTACGTTGTAGGCTTCTTCACCGAAAGCAAGTTTTACAGCGGCGGTTTCGTACTTGTCGTTAAGACCCGTTGACGTACCGTGAGCGTTGATGTAGTCAATGTCGGACGGCTTCAGACCGGCTTCCTGCATAGCAAGAGACATACCCATTCCGGCGGCTTCACCGGTAGGCATAGGAGAAGTCATATGATAACCGTCACATGTTGCACCATAACCGGCTACTTCAGCGTAAATCTTTGCGCCACGGGCTTTTGCGTGTTCGTATTCCTCAAGTACAAGTACAGCACTTCCCTCGCCGAGTACAAAGCCGCTTCTTTCCTTGTCGAAAGGTATTGAAGCCCTTGTGAGGTCGTCAGACTTTGTGAGGGCTTTCATATTTGCAAAACCGCCGAAAGTAAATTCTTCGTGAGTGCTTTCCGTACCGCCTGCAAGACATACATCAAGATAACCGTCCTTGATTTTTCTGAAAGCCTCACCGATTGAGTGAGTACCGGAAGCGCAGGCGGTTGTAACATCAAAGTTAGCACCTCTAAAACCGGTTTTCATAGAAATAGTACCAGCAGCCATATTGCTTATCATCATAGGCACGTAGAAAACCGAAATTCTGCCTACACCTTTTTCAAGATATTTGTTGTGTTCAGTGATAGTAAGGTCAACGCCGCCTATTCCCGAACCCACAATAACGCCTGCCCTGTATGGGTCAATGTCCGAAAAATCCGTACCTGCGTCCTGCATAGCCTCATGTGCGGCAACAACAGCATACTTTGTGAATAAGTCCATACGCTTGGCTTCTTTTTTGTCAAAACAGCCTTTTACGTTATAGTAGGCAGTTTCGTCAAAATCACGCACTATTCCGCCGATTTTAACGCCTGTATTTGAAGAATCGAACATATCAATATATGAAAGTCCCACTTTGTTAGCTTTGATTCCTTCCCAGAATTTTTCAACGCCAGTTCCGAGAGGGGTAACAGCACCCAATCCGGTAATAACAACTCTTTTACTCATAAACAAATCCTTTCTTAAAGTATTTTGAAAAAAATCACATTGAGAGACCGCCTGAAATTTCAATAACCTGTCCTGTAATATAAGATGCGTTTTCAGAAACAAGGAAAGAAACTACAGAAGCAATTTCTTCAGGTTCGCCGTATCTTCTGAGAGCAACGGCTTCAAGCATTTTAGCTTTTATGTCATCGGAAAGTACGTCCGTCATAGGAGTGCGTATCAGTCCGGGAGCGACTGCATTACAGGTAATATTTTTTCTGCCGTATTCTTTGGCAACAGTCTTTGTCATACCGATTATAGCGGCTTTTGAGGCTGAATAGTTGACCTGTCCGGCGTTTCCGTAAAGTCCTGCAACAGACGAAACATTTACAATACTGCCGTGTTTCTGTTTCATCATTACGCCGCAGACGTTCTTCATCATATTGTAGACGCTTTTCTGGTTTACCGCAATAACAGTGTCATAAGCGTCCTCAGTCATTCTTGCAAGCAGACAGTCTTTAGTAATTCCGGCGTTGTTTACAAGAGCGTCGATTGTACCGAAGTCAGCCTTTACCTGTTTTACCATATTTTCGCAGTCGTCATATTTGGAAACATCTGCCGCATAACATTCGGCTTTTACGCCGAACGCACTGCACTCCTCTGCAACTGCAAGGGCTTTTTCCTTGTCGCCGTCGCTGGGGTAGTGATTTATAACGACATCAAAGCCGTCCTTTGCAAGTCTCTTTGCTATACACGCACCAATGCCTTGTGATGCGCCTGTAATAATTGCTGTAGCCATATTTTTTAGTCCTCCGATTTATTTAAATTTGTATTGTCAGAAATGATTCTGTAACCGTCAATGATGTTATATTTTTCGTCATAACTTTCCGTATCGTAAGAAGTAATTTTATCTTCATACGGAGAGTCGGCGGATTCTTCATAATAATCCATATCATAAGTCAGAATTGCTTCCTCACCGATTGGATTATATTTTTCCCTTATGTCAAACTCTGCAAAAATCCTGTCACAATTTTCGCAGTATCCTGACGGAACGTGTCCGCCCACTTTCTTTACAGCAGTTCTTTT
>CAMWRL010000091.1 GCA_947176685.1 uncultured Ruminococcus sp.
ATACAATATATACATTATACACTTTGACTGCTGAGCTGTCAATAATAAGAAAATACAAATTTTGACTTGCTTTTTGCACACAATCTGGTAATATACTACAAATATTTAATTAAAAGATAAAATTTTATAAAATTCCTTGACAAATCATTACGACTATGATATAATAATATACGTTGTAAGGGTCACGACGTTAAATAACTAAAATAGGGGTATAGCTCAGTTGGTAGAGCAGTGGTCTCCAAAACCACGTGCCGAGGGTTCAAGTCCTTCTGCCCCTGCCATAATGGTGAACCGAAATATATTACACCACAAAAAAGTCCGAGTATTCGGACTTTTTTTGCGTTTATCAAAAGATTGTGTATAAACAAAAACCTCGGCAGAATATTCCACCGAGGTTTCTGTTTGTCCCATATTCAAGGAAATTACCCTTATACTCTCTTATTGTGCAGATTGAGAGTTATTTATTTTGAATAAGAAGTTTTCTCATTTCAACCATATCGAATACATCAAGTCTGCCGTCCTCACATAGGTCAGCTGCTTTCCAGTTTGCAAGTTCTGTATTTGACATACCTAAAAGCCATTTTTGAAGAAGAACCGCATCGGATACATTAAGTTTATCATCATTATTGACATCGCCTTCAATTTTACTATCTTCGATTTCAAAGTAAATGTCATCACTGAAAGTATAAAAACCGTTCTTTTGTACAGAAGCAATATTAGCGAAGTATTTTCCGGGCGGTAGCTTTATAGTAAATTCATTTCCTTCGTAAGGTTCTTTATAAACATAAGATGAATCATCTTCAAAGTTGTTTATACGAACGCCATAGAAATCTGTATTTGTACATTTATTCCATTTCAATATAACAGAAGACCCATTTGTATGAACATCTAATGCAGGTTTTGATGGACTTTCTTTCACATAAAATTTAATAGCTTCATTATGTGAAGCACTCCATCCTCCGTTTGAGTTAAATGCAGCTACATAAACTTCATATGTTCCGACTTCGGTATTTGAAATTGTATATGAAGTTACATTATCAATATTTTTGCTATATGTATGTTCTCCATCTTTCCATATATCAATCCAATAACCTGTAGCATCATCTATTTTATTCCAGTTGATT
Source organism: uncultured Ruminococcus sp. (assembly GCA_947176685.1). Classification (GTDB taxonomy): domain Bacteria; phylum Bacillota; class Clostridia; order Oscillospirales; family Ruminococcaceae; genus Ruminococcus. The sequence goes on from CAMWRL010000091.1 coordinate 1,125, forward strand.
TCCACATTAGATTTTGGCGTATAATATTTGCTGTTTGTTGTTGGTACTGGTGCTTCTATATCTCGAACATAAAAATTGTAACAATTGCTGCAAGCAGCAGTCCAACCGCCATTTTCACTATATGCTGTTACAAATATCCCATATTTTCCTTTGCTACATTTATAAGTATATGATGAGGTATTAGCATTATTAAGACTTTGAGATAAAATATGCTCACCATCTCTCCATATATCAATCCAATATCCAGTAGCTCCATCAACCAAATTCCATTTTATATCTACTTCTGCATCAGGAACATAATACTTTGCTTTTGTATATACAGTAGGAGCATTTAATTCTTTCACTTGGAAATTATAGCATTCACTACATGCCGATTCCCAGTTTCCATCATCTTTGAAAGCTGTGACGAAAATGCCATATTCACCTTTAACAGCACTTTTTAGTGTATAAGACTTTACATTACCAATATTAGAGGAGATAATATGTTCTCCATCTCTGTATATATCAATCCAATATCCAGTTGCATTTGAAATTGTATTCCAGGTGATTTCTATATTTGTTCCTGGAGTATAACTTTTACTTGATGTTTTTACGGTTGGAGGGTTTAACGGTTTTGGAGAACCAAAAAATACCTCTGCCTCTTTTTTTCTTCTGTTACGCAAACCTTTTTCATCTTTAGTTCCGGCATTTATACACCAAACATAGTATTGTTCTCTTGCTTCTGATTCAGTTAATTTTCCCTGCAAATAATATTTAAGCGGGCAGCTATTAACATTTCCATGATTATATGTAGCACTCAAAAGAGCGTCAAATTGGTTCTGAGTCATTGATAAACCCTTGCAGTTTGATTTGAGTGTATTGACATAACCTGACAATCTACTGCTGAATAAACTTCTTGCTTCACTTTCACTTATTGAATGACCACCGGGCTGATGCCAGTATGTTCCGTTTGAAGTATGTGTATATGGACATTTGTTTCCATAGCCTATTGTCCACTGTGCCACATCCCAGAAGCAGTTCAAATCGCAGCCCTCTAAACTTTTAATCAGCGAATAAGTGCTGTCAACAGGCTGTAAATTGCTCACATCGGTGGCTGCATCTGCTTGTAACGGCACGGATATTTTCACGGGTAAGGTTGTACAAACTGAAAATATCATTATTATCACCGTAACAAAGCTGAATAAATATTTGCTTTTCATAATATCAACTCCTTAAAAAATTACACAATTTGTTGGCTTGGTACAACATATTATGTATTAATAATTTTATTATACCATATTTATTGTATTTTGTCAATGGTAAATACATAATTGTGGTATAATTCTGTTGAATTCAACAAACAGGAGGGCAACATATTATGCAACATTACCAACGTATTCGTGATTTGAGGGAAGATGCAGACCTGACACAGGAGGCACTCTGCAAACTGCTGTATATGCACAAGACAACGTACACAAACTACGAGCAGGGCAAGCACTCTGTACCTCTGGACTTTGCTGTTACACTTGCTGAATTTTATAGTGTCAGTTTGGATTACATTGCAGGACTTTCAAATTTTCCGCAGGGGGATGCAAATCCTGACTTACAGCAGGACGAAATTAATCTTGTCAATAAGTTTAAATTGCTTACTGAAAGAAAAAAAGGCAGACTGGAGCAGTTTCTTGAAACATTGCTTGAACAGCAGGATGAGGAAGTCCGTCAATGCAAAGAAGCAGGATAACAGTCAGTCATAAAAAATAGTATATAGTGTGGATTTGTTATAACAGGAGTACATCGCAATAAAAAATTCTGTCCTTTATTGTTGCAAAAAAAAGTATGGGAATTATTGAAGTACCTGAAATAATATACAGACTTTAAGAGCCGTTTTTATTGGTTTCCACAAATCGGGAAATCAATAAAAACGGCTCTTTTGGCTTTCCGGAATCAAATCAGGGAGATTGATTTCAATAAATTTCTGAATTGTCAGGTATTATTGACATATCTGAGGAAATATGCTATAATCAGCTTGTCATAAAAGGAGGTTTTCAAATGGAAGACAAGGAAAAAATAATACGTCTTATCCCGAAAAAGAAAAAAGGTTTTTTAAAACTCATATTCAGCCGTTTACTGATAATCGGAGCATTGATAACTTTTCAACTGCTGATGCTACTGGTAATATATGCTTGGTTCAGTCAGTACATACCGCATTTTGAGGCGTTGCAGGGGCTTTTTTCAGTGGGAATGGTTGTATATCTTTTCAGATGTGATATGGATTCGTCCAGTAAGCTTACGTGGTTGTTTGTAATTATGCTGTCACCTGTTCCCGGAACAATTATGTTGTGGTTCACGAGGAAAGATATAGGAAACCTTGCAATGAAAGAACGCCTCAACTACCTCATCAGCGAAACCAAAGACAAACTTCCGCAGGACGGCAGAGTAATAAACAGTCCTGATATAACGGTTTCCTGTACTGACGACCTGTGCAGGTATCTTAACAAAAGCGGTTGTTTTCCTGTATACGCCAACACGGATGTTACTTATTTTACATCAGGTGAGGAAAAGTTTGATGCACTTGTCGAGGAACTCCGTAAAGCTGAAAAATTCATATTTCTGGAGTACTTCATAATTGACGAGGGCTATATGTGGGGACGTATTCTGGGAATACTGGAAGAAAAAGCAAAACAGGGAGTTGATGTCCGTGTTATGTATGACGGTATGTGCGAAATCTCTACATTGTCGTTTGACTATCCGGAACGTGTAGGAAAACTCGGTATAAAATGCAAGGACTTTTCACCGATAAGACCATTTATTTCCACGCACTACAACTACCGTGACCATAGGAAAATACTTGTCATTGACGGTAAAACAGCATTCAACGGCGGTATAAACCTTGCGGACGAATATATAAACCGTATTGAGAGATTCGGACACTGGAAAGACACCGCTGTTATGCTCAAAGGCGAAGCGGTACAGAGTTTTACGTTAATGTTTTTGCAGATGTGGAATATGAACGAAAAAAATCCTCAGTGGGACGAGTTCCTGAGAGATACATATAAGAATCCTCAGAGCAGAGGTTATGTTATGCCGTACTCAGACCAGCCGCTTGACGAATACAAAGTGGGAGAGAGCGTTTATATGGACATTCTCAACCGTGCAACCAGTTATGTACATATAATGACTCCATATCTGATTCTTGATGACGCACTGGAAACGGCTCTGAGATTTGCGGCGGAGAGGGGAGTGGACGTTAAAATAATACTGCCGGGTATTCCGGACAAGAAAATGGCATATGCACTTGCAAAAAGCCATTATAAGTCGCTTGTGAAGTCCGGCGCGAAGATATATGAATATACAGCCGGATTCGTACACGCAAAAGTCTGGACTTGTGACGACTGCAAAGCCGTAGTCGGTACTATAAATCTTGATTACAGAAGTCTTTATCATCACTTTGAGTGCGCAACCTATATGTATAAAACGGAATGCATTCCGGAAATTGAGCAGGACTTCAGCGATACTTTGTCAAAATGCCGTGAAGTCACTCCGGAAACCATAAAGAAAGAAAAATTATTCTATAAGTTCTGGGGTTCGCTTCTGAAAATAATCGCACCTCTTATGTGAACTTGACAGGATATGTGTTTTATGTTACAATTAGGTATCAGTTTACCGGAAGGAGTTTTTTAAATGAAAAGAACAGATTACATAAGCTGGGACGAGTACTTTATGGGAGTTGCGATGCTGTCCGCCGAAAGAAGCAAGGATAATTCAACGCAGGTCGGTGCTTGTATCGTCAACAGCGACAACAAGATTGTTGCAGTAGGTTACAACGGTATGCCTATGGGGTGCAGTGATGACGAAATGCCTTGGGAACGTCAGGCAGATTCGGCACTTGATACAAAATACCCGTTTGTCTGTCACGCTGAACTGAATGCTATTCTAAACCGCAATTCCGCAGACCTCAAAGACTGCACGTTATATGTGACGCTTTTCCCGTGCAACGAGTGCGCCAAAGCTATAATACAATCCGGAATAAAACGTGTCGTATACTACAGCAATAAGTATGACGGTACTGAAAGTGTTACGGCTTCGCAGTTTCTTTTCAGGAAGTGCGGAGTAGACGTTGAGCAGTACAGAAAAAGCAGCAAAACAATAACACTTGAAATGTAAAATAATAAAGGACTGTCGGAAAAACAGTCCTTTTATTATGATTTGAGATATTTGGAAAGCTTTTTACGGCGTTTGTGTTCGTACATAATCTTGTCGGCTTTTGTGACAAAATGGAATATACCCTCATTTGGTTTGGGAGTGTCAATTATATATCCGGTACTTGCGTTGAGTTCAAAGGGATATATTTCCGACTGATTTACTTTTTTTATGTTTTCTTCGATTTTTCCGGTAAGCTTAACTGCATCGTGGTCGGAGTAGTCGGCGGCAAATACAATAAACTCATCTCCGCCGAAACGGCAGTATATCTCGCCGTTGGTGCAGGAAGTACGCAGAACGTCCGCAATATTGCATATAGCAATGTCCCCGACATCGTGACCGAAAGTATCATTGATACCTTTGAGACCGTCAAGGTCTAAGAACATCAGCATAATCTTACGCTGTTGTGCAATGCAGTTGTTATAAAGCTCTCTGCTGGCGTTTATAAAGCCGTTGCGGTTGTATATTCCTGAAAAAGTGTCCTGCGCATAGAGCTTTCTCAAATGCCTGAGGGCTGTGTCAAGGCACATAAGCTTGCGGATATTTTCAAGAGAATTGCTTATATTTATGCATAGTGTTTCAAACATTGAGTTGTGCATATTTAGACGGGAGTTGAGGATTGCCATATAGCCGAGACAGCGTGTACCGAAATGAAGCGGTGCGATATAATATAATCGTCCTGATTTGGGGGATTTTGCGGACGGCGGTAAAATATCATTTTTGTCTATTACCGTGCTTTCGTAGAAAATACCTTGCTTGTATGCAATAGGAACGATAATATTTTTTGTATATTCGGACGGTATGGGAGTATCTTCATTTTCCTGATAAGCGTTTTCATCGGTAAGTGATTCAGCATTCCAGTTTTCGCAGAGACAGAAATAAAATTCTTCCGGTTGTGTTTCAGAAACGAAGTCTTTGAGACAATCTATATACTGTTTATAGCTGTTGCTTCCGAGCAGTACGCACGACAGATGATTGAAAAGAGACATAAAACTCTGGGATTTTTCAAGTTTGGTATAGTTGGCATAGTTCAGTGCCTTGAATGAGTTGATGTCGGGCGGGTCGCCTGCACAGCAGCCGCAGCTTTCTGTGAAGTGCGTGGACATCTCAAGAATAACGCTTCTTTCCTGCGGGACTTTGGTGAAGTGTCTGAAAAGCATTTCGCAGGCAAGTTTTCCGGAGTGTTCAAGAGGACGGCTGACGGAGCTTATTTCAATCTGATAGTTGTGAGTATTGTAAGTATTGTCAAATCCTGTAACTGCAATATCTTCCGGCACTCTGTAACCTGATTCAATAAGGCGGTTTATAGCTGAAGCCGCCATAACATCATTTGCGCATATCAGTGCATCGGGAAGTTCCGACCATTTTTTCAGGAAATATTCAGCACCGTTTTTACCGGACGGCGCACGGAAGTCCCCGTAGAAGATGTCACTTTTATCAATAGTTATATTGTTTTCGGAAAGTACGTCCAGAAAAGCTTCAAGACGGTCAGCACTTTCGGGATTATCGACAGGACCAGATATATAACTGAATTTTTTACAGCCGTGTTTTGTAATGAGGTGTTCGGTAATTTTGCGCATAGCTCTTTTGTTGTCGATACCTATGTGGTAAAGTTCCGGAATATCGTTATCAATGCTTACAGCCGGAATATTTGCGGCTTTTATACGGCTGAGGATATTTTCAACTACGGGCGGATAGTCTATAGTATTGGTCAGAAGTATAGCACCGTCATAATTACGGAAATCCGGAAGATTAAAGATATTAAATTCTCCTGTATCGTGTACAGGGTTGCCCATAGAGCCGATAAAGGATATAAAAACTTCGACATTTATTGAACATTCGGCGGCTGATGCGGAAATACCGTTCAGGATTGCACTCTGATAACTCTGGTCAATTCCTGCAATGATTACTGCAATTCTGTAAACGGGCATTATAATCAACTCCTTGAAAAAAATTAAAAAAGCCTTTATATATATTTTACAGTAGTTCTGCTAAAAAATCAATAGAATTATAA
>CAMWRL010000092.1 GCA_947176685.1 uncultured Ruminococcus sp.
CTGATTTTTTTGTATTTTGCGTGCAATTTTTTTGTATTTTGTGTGCAAGACTACAATTATAACCCCTGCACATAGTCCAGCTGAATCACTTTTCAGAATATAAAAAAGCAATGGAACTGTTACAGAAAAAATAACAGAAATAATCCCACCTGTAAGCCAAAGTCTGCCACAAGTCCTATTTGCAAAAATCCATGTTTCCTTTCTTGCCATTGAACGTTTTGTTCTGTAACCCACTGTACTATCAATATCAGATTTGGCACACTGTATAAGTATAACCCCTCCTAATGAAACTGCAATGGGAATTATAATTATCACTATAAAAATTATCTCAAACAAAATAATCACCTTATAAAAAACATTTTTCCAACGACTTTATATATCAAAACCATTACTGATATTTCGGTTCACAAGTGAGATTTACACCAAGACGCTTGAAAATCCTTTCGTCCACTGCCGACAGTATAACCGTTGAATGTACCTCACAACCACGCAGTTTTGAAATCTGTTCCATAGCTTTTCTGGCGTTCTGGTCGGTGTTTGCGCAGATTGAAAGTGCTATTAACGTTTCGTCGGTATGTATACGGGGATTGTTATTGCCTAAATGCTTTACTTTCAGATTCTGGATAGGTTCGATAACGTGCGGTGACATCATAAGAACATCGTCCGGAATACCGCCTAAATATTTCAGGGCATTAAGCAGCAGTGCAGATGACGCACCAAGCATATCCGAAGTACGTCCGGTCAATATAGTACCGTCCGGAAGTTCCATAGCCGCCGCCGGAGCGTTTGTCTCCTGTTCTCTTGCAAGTGCCGCCGCTACAACTTTTCTGTCATCAACAGTAACATTAGCCTGTTTGAGCAGAAGTTCAAGCTTGTATACTTCGTCCTCAGAAATAAGTCCCTTGCGGTTATCGCACATTCCGACATAGTAACGTCTTATAATTTCGTCCTTTGCGGCACGGCAAACAGCCTCGTCATCAATAATGCAGTTGCCTGCCATATTAACGCCCATATCTGTCGGGGACTTATACGGGGATTCGCCCAAAATATTCTCAAACATAGCGTTGAGTACGGGGAAAATCTCAATATCACGGTTATAATTTACGGTAGTCTTTCCGTAAGCCTCCAGATGAAACGGGTCAATCATATTAACGTCATTGAGGTCGGAGGTTGCGGCTTCATAAGCGATATTCACGGGGTGACGAAGCGGAATATTCCATATCGGGAAAGTCTCGAATTTCGCATAACCGGCATTGAGTCCCCTTTTGTGTTCGTGGTAAATCTGCGACAGACAAGTTGCCATTTTGCCGCTTCCGGGGCCGGGAGCAGTTATTACTACCAGTCGGCGTGAAGTTTCTATATAATCATTTTTTCCATAACCCTCGTCACTGATAATGTGTTTAAGGTTGGACGGGTAGCCCTTTATATGATAGTGATGATAAACTTTAACTCCAAGAGCCTCAAGTCTTTTCTGGAAAGCGTCAGCAGATGGCTGATTTGCGTACTGCGTAAGCACCACACTGCTTACATAAAGACCGATTCTTGTAAACACGTTGAAAAGGCGTATAACATCTACATCGTAGGTTATGCCTAAATCTCCTCTTACCTTATTTTTTTCGATGTCTCCGGCGTTGATTACAATGACGATTTCGGCTTCGTCCTTGAGCTGTAAAAGCATCTGCAACTTGCTGTCGGGCTTGAATCCGGGCAATACTCTTGAAGCGTGGTAGTCGTCAAAAAGCTTTCCGCCAAACTCCAGATAGAGCTTGTCACCGAACTGCGCAATACGTTCCCTTATGTGTTCGGACTGCATACTTAAATACTTGTCGTTGTCGAAACCGATTTTATTTATAGCCATAAAAAAATACCTCCTGAATAATCTCAATATTTATTATATAATAAATCCACTGAAATTGCAAGCAAAAAATCCCACTTTTGGGAGCAGGATTTTTTAGCGGAATCAGTGATAGTATGAGTCAATGCCGAAATATTCTTCAAGTGTAAGATAAGGGTCGCCCATTTCGAGAGCCTTTGCGTGAATCTTGTATGACATATCCGTACCGACATAACGTATATGCCACGACTCGTATTTATAACCGGTAATATCCTGTTTTGCCTGAGGGTAACGCAGAATAAATCCGTATTCATAGCAGTGCTGTTCAAGCCATATAGCTTCGGGCGTACCTATGAAAGTATCATCAATCTGATTTACGTCAATGGCAAGTCCGGACTGATGTTCTGAATGTCCGGCACGGGCAGAATATGTGTCTGCCATTTCCTGACCGTCATATGAAACATAATTATTATATATAGCGTCCTGAGTGTAATAGTCACGGAATCCTGACGACAGATATATATTCAGTCCGACTGCGGAAGCGTCATTCTGTAGTTTGTAGAACTGGTTCAGACAGGTATCATCAAGTTCCGGACAGAAGTCAGCCGGCAGACTGTATGACTTGTTGGCAATAAGAACGTTATCAATATATTTTATTCCGGAAATATCATAAACTACCGGAGCCGCTCCATAATTATAGTCCGATTCGGTCGGAGCGTCGGCAGGCAGTACAGCCGTTGAAGCAGGCGTACCGGCGGCAGCAGTTGACGGAGTATAGTCTATAACGGACGGTACTGATTCAGCAGGAGTTTCCGGTACAGGGGTTTCCGGAACTGCTTCAGGCATAACGGTTGTGGTTTCAACCGGATTGCCGGATTCGTCAGTTGCGATTGTAGTGGTAGTTGTTGTAACAATATAACCGCCTGACATATCTGTCTGAATGTTTTCAGTAGATATATTTTCTGTGCTGTCATTGACTGAACCCTCGTTGACAATAACAGAATCGTCCAGTGAGCCGATTTCCTCTTTTCCGCAGGCTGAAAGCATACATACAGCCGCAGACAGAACCGCAAGAATAACTTTTCTTTTCATTAAAAAACTTCCTTTTCAGCTATAATAAATTATTATAGCATTTATTTCCCGAAATTTCAATAGCAAAATCCAAAAAAATCAAATCAGTCTGTATTCAACCTTTTCAATAGCGTAATCAGAGTTATAATATATCATAATAATATAGCCGTCTGTTGTATAATGGTTTGATATTTTAGGAATGTTAATATCTCCGGCATAAAGAAATGAAAATTTACCGTTTTTGTCAAATTTTTGTACATCGTCAACCGAATCACTGGTATTCAGTACGTAAAAATCTTTCAGTGTTTTTTCGGCAATAACCTCTTCACCGAATGTATAATTTCCGGATTCATCATAATGAAGAATTATATATCCCTCTGCTGTCATATAAGCTGCCAAATCAAAATACGAATCACCTGCACGTTTATATTTTTTTATAAATTCAACAGGATATTTATTATTTAATTCGTCCAAAGTATATTTTTCAGTGTCAATCTCATCAAACATATCCTTGCCTGAACAAGTTTCGGTTACAACATCAATGATATTTACAGAACTGTCTGATATATCATAAAAAATATCAGTCTGGTATTTTTTGTTGCAGCCGGATAAAACAAAAATACATATCATACCAGCCAGTAACCGCAAAATATATGATTTCATTATTGTAATCCTTTCCTTTCAGCACGAATAACAGGGACAGATTTTTCACTGTCCCTTTTAAAATTACGAGTAATCAACAACGTTTACCCACGACAACAATATATCACGTTCCTTGTGATTCTTCTTGACGGACTGCGAAGCCGCTACTATCGGCATCCACGACTGTACATATTTCCTTGCGGTATTGCTTTTTTTGCAGAATAAGTCAAGATATTTTTCAGCACCTTCAACGTTGCCTTTCAGACAGAATCTCAGATAAGTCCGTGCGGCATCAGCGGAGGCGTTGCCCTGAGTTGCGTGCGCCCAGTCAAGTATATACGGCGTACCGTCCGGACGGATTATGACGTTGGACGGCGTGTAGTCTCCGTGACATAATTTGTGGTGTTCCGGAAAGCTTGCAATACGTGTATAGAGTTCATATTTTGTAGTGTCATCAAGTTCAGTAAGACTTATTTTTCTGTTCATTTTGTCCTTTAACTGACCTGCCAGCGGCGAACGCTTTGAATGTATTTCAAGCTGTATATCAACGAACATATTCATATATTCGTCGTACTTTGCCGGATTTGAAGCTATCAGGTCGGCTATATTAGTACCTTCGATGTACTCCATAACTATAGCCCATTTTCCGTCTATACGGGTAACTTCGTACAGCTCCGGAATATTCAGTCCTGTTTCCTCTGCACGGGCGTGGTTGAGGGCTTCATTAAGAACGTCCGCCCTTGAATAGTCCTCGTTGAAGAGTTTTATAACCCTGTCGCCGTCACGGTAAATTTTTTTGTTGATTCTTTCAGCGATTATATTTTCAGTGTTCATTTTTCAGACCCTCCATAATAAGCGTTGAGGTACATTTGTTTTATTTCGTCCATAAGCGGATAACGTGGATTAGCTCCGGTGCATTGGTCGTCAAACGCCTGCTCCGTCATTTCATCGAGGCTATCAAGGAAATATTTTTCATCAACACCGTAATCTGCGATAGTGTCCTTTATGCCGATTTTGTGCCGGAGTTCCCTTACAGCGTTAATCAGATTTTCAAGTTTTTCGTTGTCGGAGCTTCCGCCCAGTCCGAGCGTATCGGCGATTTCCGCATATCGTGAAAGCGTATGAGGATAGCCGTATTGCGGGAATGTTCCCATTTTAGCCGGAGTTTCAGAAGCGTTGAAACGCATAACTTCCTCTATCAGAAGGGCATTTGCTATGCCGTGCGGCAAGTGACAGAACGCTCCTAATTTATGCGCCATAGAGTGACACACTCCCAAAAATGCATTTGCAAAAGCCATACCTGCCATAGTGGCGGCGCTTGCCATTTTTTCCCTTGCCACGCTGTCAGAACCGTCATTATAAGCTTTCGGAAGATACTCAAATATAATTTTCAATGCTTTGAGTGCCATTCCGTCTGTAAAGTCCGTTGCCATCATAGAAGCATACGCTTCAACAGCGTGAGTTACAGCGTCTATTCCCGAAGCGGCTGTCAGGCTTTTCGGGGCGGTCATATGGAAATCAATATCAATAATCGCCATATCCGGCATAAGTTCATAGTCGGCAAGCGGATATTTTACTCCTGTTTTTCCGTCAGTGATTACCGCAAACGGCGTTACTTCCGAACCCGTTCCGGCTGATGTGGGTATTGCCACAAAATAAGCCTTACTGCCCATTTCCGGAAATGTGTATACTCTTTTTCTTATGTCCATAAAACGCATAGCCATGTCCATAAAATCAGCATCGGGGTGTTCATAAAGAACCCACATTATTTTAGCAGCGTCCATTGCCGAACCGCCACCGACAGCTATTATAACGTCCGGACTGAATGTTGTCATCTGCTGCGCACCGTTTTCAGCGCATTCAAGCGTGGGGTCTGGCTCTACATCAAAGAATACCGCATACTGAATACCCATTGTTTCAAGCTTGTCAGTAATCGTCTTTGTATAGCCGTTCTCGTAAAGAAATTTATCAGTAACTATAAATGCACGTTTTTTACTCATTGCCGTACCGAGTTCGTCCAGCGCAGCCGACAGACAACCACGTTTCATATAGATTTTTTCCGGCGTCCTGAACCACAACATATTCTCTCTCCTTTCGGCAACGGTCTTTATATTCAGAAGATTCTTTACACCAACGTTTTCACTTGTGGAGTTGCCGCCCCACGAACCGCAGCCCAATGTCAGTGACGGCGCAAGGTCGAAATTATACAAATCGCCTATACCGCCCTGCGATGACGGAGTGTTTACCAAAATACGACAGGTTTTCATACGGCTCTGAAACTCTGCAAGTTTTTCCTGCTGAGTGTTTATGTCAAGATAAATTGATGATGTATGTCCGTAACCGCCGTCTGCTATAAGGCGTTCAGCCTTTGTGAAAGCGTCCTGAATATCCGCCGCCCTGTACATTGCAAGCACCGGAGAGAGTTTTTCGTGTGCAAACTCCTCTGAAAGTTCAGTACTTTCCACTTCGCCTATAAGGATTTTGGTACTTTCGGGGACTTCAATTCCGGCAGTCTGAGCAATTTTATAAGCCGACTGTCCTACTATCTTAGCATTGAGAGAACCATTTATTAAAATTGTTTTCCGGACTTTTTCTGTTTCCTCGCCGTTTAGTAAGTAACAGCCCCTTGCAGAAAATTCAGCCTTTACCCTGTCGTAGATACTGTCAAGGACTATTGTTGACTGTTCAGAAGCACAAATCATACCGTTGTCAAAAGTCTTTGAATGAATGATGGAGTTTACCGCAAGTACAACGTCCGCCGAATCGTCTATAACAGCCGGAGTGTTTCCTGCGCCTACGCCGACAGCAGGCTTGCCGCTTGAATAAGCCGCCCTTACCATTCCGGGACCGCCGGTTGCAAGAATAATATCCGATTCACGCATAACGAGGTTGGTTATTTCCAGACTGGGTACGTCTATCCAAGCGATAATATCTTCGGGCGCACCGGCTTTAACGGCGGCTTCAAGAACGGTCTTGGAAGCAGCGATAGTTGATTTTTTGGCACGAGGGTGCGGACTTATTATAATACCGTTGCGTGTCTTGAGGGCAAGAAGCGTCTTGAATATCGCTGTAGAAGTCGGATTGGTAGTTGGAATCACCGCTGCTATAACACCGATAGGTTCAGCGATTTTCTTAGTACCGTAAGCCCTGTTGTCTTCAATGACGCCGCAGGTTTTAGTATCTCTGTACTTGTTGTAAATGTACTCGGAAGCATAATGATTTTTAATCACCTTGTCCTCAACAACGCCCATTCCGGTTTCCTCAACCGCAAGTTTGGCAAGTGGTATACGTTCCTTGTTGACCGCAAGCGCAGCCGCACGGAAAATCCTGTCCACCTGCTCCTGTGTGTATGTTGAAAAAATCTTCTGAGCCTTGCGGACACGTCCGATAGCTTTTTCAAGCTGTTCAACGCTGTCAACTATTTCATAATTTCTGTTGTCCATATTATTCCTCCAGTACATTTTATTCGTGAAGATGTACAGAAGTTTTATACTTCCGGAAACTTTTATCCTCACTATGTATATTATAGCATATTTTTCCTGTAAAATACAAGTATGTTTGCTTTATATAACAGAAAAAATTTTATTGACAGATTCCTGTTTTAATGGTAAAATAAAGTAAAGTAAATTTCAGCAGAGGTATCGAATTATGGGAGTATCCGGAATGTTTTTACGAAAAATAAATGGCGAAGAATTATCAGTAGTAAAAAAAGAAATCATCGATATATTAAATAGTCTTCATTATAGCTATTATGACTGGAATGAAG
>CAMWRL010000093.1 GCA_947176685.1 uncultured Ruminococcus sp.
CTGATTTTTTTGTATTTTGCGTGCAATTTTTTTGTATTTTGCGTGCAAGACTACACCAGGCTCCGTCCATTGCAAGCCAGTTTTTAGAATAAATATGTATAAGCTCTATAAGTTTGTCCTGCGGCATTGATTTCAGTATATCATCACTCAGCATAATATCCCTCCTGAATTTTAAGATATACTGATTCTACCACAAATCTGATTTTCTGTCAATGCTTATACCACATAGTACGGTATATACTCGATTTCCTCGCCCGTAACTGCGTCATAAATACATTCATAGTCATTCCACTTAACAAGATATGCAGGTTTAAATTCATAATTCAGATTTCCTGTAAATCTTGCATAAATTATAAACTGCGGTTCTTTTTCTGCGTTGGCAAGCTTGTATTTGTCAATGGACTGCTTTATTTCCTCAACGGTCTTGTACTCTCCGTCAAGATTGACTTCCTTGAAACGTTCAGGGTCAACAACAAAATTCACTTCAACGCTTTTATAATCGTTCTTTTCTTTGATAACAGCATATACATTTTCGTAAGTATTTATATTTCCGTAACCGTGCAGAAGTACGTCCTTATAGTACACTGAAAAGAATTTCCCGTCAGAGTGATGATTCAGCTGGTGAGCGGGTTCGTATACAAAAGTAAAATCGCTCATATCAGCATCGGGATATTTCGCTAAAACAGCCTGTTTAATCATTGTCACATCACTGTCATCAACTTCGTCACTTTCCGTAGATACTGCCGGAAGGTTTTCCAAAAGCGACTGTTTCATAAGCACAAGGTCAAACACATCAACTCTGTTATCGTTATTGAAATCAGCATTCTGCCAGCATTTCAGTTCACCAGAACCCATAAGCCACTTCTTTAACATAATAACGTCCGCAATGCCTGTTTTTCCGTCAAGATTGCAGTCGCCCATATTCAGCGGAGTGAAGTCACTTTCGTCGATTTCTGTTATATTGCCGTCCTCGTCAACACTGTAATACTTTACAACTTTATGTACTTCTTTGCCGTCCTGCTCCCATTCTCTTGCCTCTTTGAACGTCACTTTAACTGTACCGGAAGCAACCGGTTTATAAATCCTTGCTTCTGTTGAAGACCCTCCGTCAAGCGGAACAATATGCCTGTATGAAGATGTTTCTTTATGGATAAGGTCAAGTTTTGCCGTGCCGTCCTGTTCAACAATCATACTGTAACCGCCGTCCCAGCATATATCGGAACATACTACTATACAATCGTTGTGTATGGAAATTTCGCCGTTATTTTTTGTGAATTTATATCCCTCATTTTCCGTATCAGGAAACCAGCCGTATAAATCCGTTTCAGTAATAACTCCATCTTTTGACGACTCAAACGAAAGTGTTGTAGTACTTACAATCCGGTCAGTCTGTTGGTTTTTTTCAATCCAGTTAATTTCAGCCTTGCTTGTCGGATTCATTCCGTAAACAGTAACTTCATACTCATAGTCAACATAAACGAGGTTATTTTCCGCTTCAAATTCGCTTATGCCGTTTGAGTACAGAAACTCAAGATACTCCTGACAGGCTTCTTCATCGGACTCGTCCGGCTTTTCTGGTAATTCAAAATTATATGTCTTATTGAAAAGCGTCAGCAGTCCCATTGAATCATCACCGGAATATTCCGTAAGATATTCACAGCAATCGATGCGATTATACTTCTGACGGACACAACATATCAATCCGTCTTGAATATGGGTTCTGCCGTATGTGTTGTCAAACTGCAATGCTTCTGTAAAGCTTGTCGGAATCCATTCGGGCAGAACGTCCTGCACATCAACATATGTTTCATCACAATCGGGATTGACAATATTATCGGCTGTTTCGGCGTGTACCGCCTGTAACGGCAATGCAGAAAAGCACATTGCCATTGCCGACATCATAGTAATTAATTTTTTATTCATATTAAAATCCTCCCTGTAGTATTATTCCAAAGTATTCGTTGTTATCTGTTCAAGAAGAGCTTTTTTCATAAGGCACAAGTCGAATATATCAACTTTATTGTCGTTATTGAAATCAGCATTCTGCCAGCAGTCCAGTTCTCCTGAACCCATAAGCCATTTCTGCAACATAACAACGTCCGAAATTCCTACTTTTCCGTCAAGATTGCAGTCGCCCATATTCAGCGGAGTAAATTCATTTTCGTCAATTTCTGTTATATTGCCGTCCCCGTCAACGCTGTAGTACTTTACAGTAGTATTGTCTACATAACCGTCCTCCCAGTCCTGACACTGTTTGAACGTTACTTTCACTGTACCGGAAGTAACCGGCTTATATGCTTCTAATATTATCGGACTTGACCCCGGAGGTGGGGGCATAACTCTGCTGCTACTGATATAGGTACTGTCTGTACATTCAAGCTTTGCCATACCGTCCTGTTCTGTAACAAGACTTAATCCGCCGTCAGTACATATGTAGTCGCAATATACAATATGACCGTTGATTACGGACACATCATCCAATTTATGACATTCGCCGACTGAATCCGGAAACCAGCCGTATAAATCCGTTTCAGTGATTTCGCCGTCCGCTGACGACTCAAACGACAATGTTGTAACATTTGACCATTTATTAGAGTTTTCCCAGATAAGATTTATTTCACCTTTGCCCGACGGCTTCATTTCATAAACAGTAACTTCATACTCAAAGTCCGATTTGAATGTAATTTCAGAATTATAATGTTCTGCATATCTCACATAATATTCATCTATGCCATTCTGCCCCAGAAAATCAACATACTCCTGATAGGCTTCCTTGTCGGATTTGTCGGGTTTTTCGGGCATCTCGAACGTGAACGCACACGAAAGTATTTCCGTTATGCTGTCTCCGGTAACTTCTGTTCTGTATGTATAATTGTCTTTGTATACTTTGCGCACACAACATATATAGCCGTCTTCAATATGGGTTTTACCGTATGCGTTATAAAACTGCAAAGCTTCTGTGAAATTCTGTGGTATCCATTCGGGCAGAACGTCCTGCACATCAACATATGTTTCAGCACAATCGGGATTGACAATATTATTATCTGTTTCGGCGTGTACTGCCTGTAACGGCAATGCAGAAAAGCACATTGCCATTGCTGACATCATAGTAATTAATTTTCTTTTCATATTAAATTCCTCCTTGTTCATGTTTTCTATGTTTTTACGTTACGAAAAAAATATCTCTTTATATGTATTAACGTTTCAGAGGGGTGAAATGTGCGGTTGAAAGATATATTTTTTTAATTTAACAAAAAAAACAGCTTTCCGGACATCTCCGGAAAACCGTTTATTATAATTACCATTCAAGTTTATCAAGCGGAAAATCTGTCTGTTCCAGAATTTTAAGGTCAACCAGCTGAATAGCCAGTGCGTCCGTCGGAGTAACGCCGTCCCCGACATTGACAATATCAGAGTTTTTTATACCTTTTTCCGTAAGCTTGTAGTCATCGGGATTTGAAAGCGACTGCATTATAAGTACTGCATCAGCAATACTTACTTTATTGTCGCAGTTTGAATCACCATACAAAATGTCATTGTCTCCGGAAGTTGTTCCGGTCGGTTCTTCTCCGGCTGAAGGCTTACTTCCGTCCGGTTCTATGCCGCCGACAAGTACGCCGTCCGAATATACACATATATTATCTGTTCTGACCTCATTTCCGGTACCGAAAAACGCCGTATCACTGTCATAAATTTTCAGTCCGTCATAACTCCAGTCATTTTCCGGATTCCACTTGTCGCCGTAGTACATTCCGACAGTAAACTGATACTTCTTGCCGGAGTTGGCTATATTATAATCGTCCCACTTGACTTCCACATAATACGTGTCGGGAAGTTTATCATATTTAAAAGGTCCGCTGATTGTACTTGTCGCACCGGCTTCAACTTCCGCCTGGTCGTATAACTTACTTGGTTTTACGCCGTCAACGTCCGAAATCTCCGAGCTGTTGAAATAATATCTCACTGAAATATCGTTGTTAATTTTGGTGGAATCAGTCATTACCATAAGCGAAACTTTAGTAACTCCGCAGCCGTCGGCGTTGAGGTCGTCAATACCGCAGGCGTTGACCCAGTAACTGTTGCCGCCGCTTTCGCCGCCGCTGAACTTAGGGGCAGGCGGAAAATCTTTGGTAGCTTTCATATCGTCAGTGCCGAAAAACTCATACAGACCTGCACACGCTCCCACAAAAGCGGCATTATAGTCAATTGTTACTTCATTGTAAATCCAGTCTGCTGTAGTATCATTGTGACCGTCAGCATTGTCAGGTCCTCCGGCTAAAGCTCCGTAAAGCACATATCTGTGTTCATCGGGGTCTTCGCATTTTGTAAGTCCCGAACAAGCTCTATGATGCGGATATTTAACAGAATTTTCGTTATATCCTACAATGTATGAACGTTTCAGCGGATTGTTGCCCATAATGTATTCCATCTGACCTTTAGCCCATTCGCTGTACTTTCCGGCTTTGCCGTTGTTGACATACTTGTCGTGTACAAGTGCCATGAGTTGTGCGGCAGTGTTGTATCTTGCCGAACCCCATGTATCAAGCCACCAGTATCCGGCAGGCGTAACCGTTCCCACACCACCGGACATATATGTCTCAATAGCCTTTGCTACAGAATCCCAGCAGTTCATTTCTTCGTAAGGACTTTTTCCGGCAGCTTCCTTGAACTCCTCTATGAAATCCGGATAAACGTGTTCGCCGTCTTTCAGGGGTTTTTCCATAGAGATTTCGCCTAAAACACACTGAACTCCACCCCATACGTCATTCCAGCAGTGAACGTAACATGGTGCTGCATAGTAATCGTAGTTAGGATAAATTTCCTCAAGATATTTATGTTCGCCTGTTATCTTGTAAAGCCATGCCGCTGCCCAACAGTAATCGTCTTCCCATTTTGACGAACGGTAATAAGCTTTCGGACCGTCTTCATTGTCACTGAGTTCTTTCGGGTTTGTCATTGCAAAGTCAAACAAAGCCTTGGCATAGTCAAGTGATTTTTGTGCATATTCGGGGTCGGTATCCTTGAAATTGAGATAATTTATAGCAAGGGAAGCGGCGGCAGATGCTACATAATCCGTCTGTGGCTTGTCGGCTGTCAGGAAAAATGCCGGACGTACCATACTGTCAACTTCCGGCGAGTTCCAGTAAGCGTGGTCTATATCGCCGTCCCCGACCTGATAACAGTGTGCTATAACTTTGCCGTCCTTGTCACGGAAAGTACATTTCATAAGATAGTCATTGAAGTATCTCAGTACTGTTTCAATGTGTTTCTGCTGACCTGTCTTAATATAGGAGTCCCGAAACTCATAATATCCCCAGCCGACTGTTGAAGCGGCATAGTTTTCCGGCATACCGAATTTTACATGGTCTCCGGCATCGTGAAAACCTCCGGCAACGTCAACAAATCCGTCACCGTCAGGGTCAAGAATGTCCTTATACTTGTCAATAAATTCCTGCGAAAGATTAGTACCGGAACTTTTGTTGTCAGGCATAGGTTTAAGCGGTACTTCAGCATCATAAACGTGACAGTTTCCACGCCACGAATAAAGGTTATTGTCCTCTACCTCAGTACCGCACATATTAGCGTCATAAAAATATATCGAGTACTGCAATGCCCTTGCAAAATCGTATTCAAGACCGGAATCGTTTGCGATTGAATCGGCAAGTTCCTCTGCCGCATTTGCAAAAGGAACACCCGCTGTAAACTGACACAAAGTCATTGCCGCACACATAGCAGCAATCAGACGTTTTTTTAATTTCATAATAGCCTCCGTTTATATCAAAAATATGCTTTTTTGGATTTTATATTAATTTTACCCTGTTTTAAAGGTTTTGTCAAGCTTTATATAAAATTTCACCGGAAAGAAAATAGAATCATTGATTTTTTGTCAGAAGTGTGTTATAATTCTTAATAACGTGATTTTATTAAGGAGGAAAACCAAAATGAATGACAACATATCCGAACAGGAAAAAAACCTTATGGACAGAATCGAAAAGGCTCTTGAAAACGATGAGTTCATACCGTTCTATCAGCCGCAGTATGACGCAACTACAGGTAAACTTGTAAGTGCCGAAGCTCTGGCAAGGTGGATAACTCCCGACGGCGGTATCGTTTCTCCGGCTGAGTTTATCCCGTGTGCGGAAAAAACCGACCTTATAACTAAAATTGACTGGGCTATCCTCAACGCTGTATGCCGTTTCCAGAAAAAACGCATTGACGAAAAACATCGCTGTGTACCTGTTGCCGTCAATTTTTCAAGAAAACATACCGCTGAACCGTTTTTCCGTCAAAAACTCAACGAAACTGTTGACAGTTACGGGATTCCGCATAACCTCATAGAAGTGGAACTTACAGAATCCGCTATGATGAATGATTCCGAAGCTATTGTAAATCTTGTCTCTGAAATAAGAAATGATGGCTTCAATGTAGCTATTGACGATTTCGGCAGCGGACTTTCTTCCCTCAGTCTCGTCAAGGATATTTCCGCAAACGTCCTGAAAATCGACCGTTCGCTTCTCAGCGGAAACTGCGAAAGCGAAAAAGAACGTATCGTCCTTGAAAGTATCTTTGCTTTCGCACACCGTCTGAAACTCACCACTATTGCAGAAGGCGTTGAAACCCGTGAACAGCTCGGATTCCTGCGTACATGCGATTGTCGTCTTATTCAGGGTTTTCTTTTTGCAAAGCCTATGCCTGAACAGGATTTCGGAAAAGCCTGCTCCCAGAGATTCTGTGACGACTACAATGAAGATATTCTCATCACACAGCCGCACGCAAGTGTTACAAGCCTTATTATGGAAGCCGTTTTCACAAAGTTCCCGCTGGTCATTATGGCTAACCTTACCCGAAACAGTTACTATATGACGGCTTATGAAAATTTTTCTGCAACGTCATGTCCGTCAACGGGCGTTTTCGATGAACTCATTCAGCACGGTGCGTCAACTATGCACCCCGATGACAGAGAACTTTTCAGAACGACTTTTTCCGTTGACAACCTTATGGAGGCTTACAAAAGGGGCGAAAAGTTCGTCAAAATAGTAACCCGTCAGTTAGGTGATGACGGAGTTTACAGAAAAGTTGAAACCACTGATTTCTTTGTACAGAATCCGTCAGTTGACGACGTACTTGTTGTCACTCTCTGTCAGAATCTTGACTGATATTTCAGTTTAACCCCCAAAAAACCAAAAGAATTATATATTTTTACTTTTTTAGTGTCCTGTTATTGACATCTCCTGTAAGAAGTTGTATACTTATAAAGCTATATGCATT
>CAMWRL010000094.1 GCA_947176685.1 uncultured Ruminococcus sp.
CAATCTTGCTCCAGCGGAAGTTGTCTATATTGAATGTGGACAGGTCTTTGTTTGCTTTTGTGCTGACCTCTACTCCGCAGCCCAAAACTTTTATAAGGTCGGTTATGATTTCGCTCTTGAATATCTTTGCGTACTCTGCTTTAAGGCAGTTGAGGATTTTTCCCCTTACGGGAATTATTGCCTGAAACTCTGCATCACGGGCAAGCTTTACCGAACCTAAAGCCGAATCACCCTCAACTATATATATCTCACGTCTGGAAACGTCTTTAGTACGGCAGTCCACGAACTTGTCAACCATATTTGACAAATCTATACTTCCGGTAAGCTTCTTCTTTACGTTCAGACGGACTTTTTCAGCATTTTCCCTGCTCCGCTTGTTTATGAGTACCTGCTCCGAAATCTTTTGTGCTTCGTCCGGATTCTCCATAAAGT
Organism: uncultured Ruminococcus sp.; assembly: GCA_947176685.1. GTDB lineage: Bacteria > Bacillota > Clostridia > Oscillospirales > Ruminococcaceae > Ruminococcus. The sequence goes on from CAMWRL010000094.1 coordinate 433, forward strand.
ATATTTCAAGATTGTGTTTCAGAAACTCCGTCATAGCCTCACGGATAAATTTATTAGTGATAGCTTTCTTTGTCTGGTTTTCGTAGGAAGTCTGCGTTGAGAACGATGACGATACAATTACAAGGCATTCTTCAACGTCCACGTAACTTATTTTACTTTCGTTTTTCTGATAGCCGTTATTCTGCTTTATATAACTGTCAATCTGATACACAAACGCACGTTTTACAGCGTCTTCCGGTGAGCCGCCGTGTTCCAGAAAGCTTGAGTTATGATAATATTCAGCAAGCTTTATCTTGTTTGAAAAAGTTACTGCAACATCAAGTTTTACTTTGTACTCCGGTTTGTCGTCACGGTCACGACCTTTTTTTTCAGCCGTCCAGTGCTGAATTGTAGTCATTGCCTTGTCCCCTGCTATTTCATTGACATAATCTGTTATTCCGTTCTGGTATATAAATTCGGTTTCCGTAAAGTCTCCGGTTTCTGTTTCCGAACGGAATACAAACAGTATATCCGGATTCACAACTGCCTGTCGTTTAAGAATATCGCAGAAATACTCGTCCGATACTGCTATATCCGTGAAAACTTCCAAATCAGGTCTCCAACGGGTTTTCGTACCTGTCTGCTTATTCTTGCAAACTTCCTTGTGAAGTCCCCCGACGTTCTCGCCCTTTTCAAAGTGCAGATTATATTTGAACCCGTCACGGATTATTTCAACGTCCATAAATTCCGACGAAAATTGTGTTGCACAAAGTCCCAGACCGTTAAGACCCAGCGAAAATTCATATGATTCCGCTGTATCATCGTATTTACCGCCGGCGTAGAGTTCGCAGTAGACAAGCTCCCAGTTATAACGCTGTTCGTTATTGTTGAAGTCCACCGGACAGCCACGCCCGAAATCCTCAACTTCTATGTCGTGATTCCTGTAATGAGTTACTATTATCTTTTTTCCGTAACCCTCACGGGCTTCGTCAATGGAGTTTGAGATGACCTCGAATACAGAATGTTCGCAGCCGTCCAGACCGTCCGACCCGAATATTACTGCCGGACGTTTACGCACTTTGTCAGCACCTTTCAGCATAGTAATACTGTCGTTTCCGTAATCTTTTTTCTTTATCATATTATAATCTTCCTCTCTTTTCTTAAACAGTTTCCTTACTATCATAACACATTTTTTTAGCTTTTGCAAGGAAAAATTTGCACAAAAAAGAACTATTGTTCAAGCTCTGATGCATATATATTTCCGGAGGTGATATATATGCTTATTGAAATTATCAGAAACCTTTTTTTCTTTGCACTGCACGTTGAGGGTAACAACGCTTTTCCGAAACCCCTCTCAAAAAAAGAAGAAGAAGAATGTTTTATTAAAATGCTGTCCGGTGACAAAGCGTCCCGAAACAGGCTGATAGAACATAATCTTCGTCTTGTTGCACATATAGTCAAGAAATACGCTTCAACAGTGCCAGAGCAGGATGAACTTATTTCTATAGGGACTATCGGTCTTATAAAGGCGGTATCTACATTCGACTACACCAACGGCGCAAAGTTTGCTACTTATGCAAGCCGCTGTATTGAAAACGAAATTCTTATGAGTTTCCGTTCCGCAAAGAAAACTGCCGGAGATGTTTATATAAACGAACCAGTGGAATTTGACAAGGACGGAAATGCTCTTACTTTAATGGATTTGATTGACGATGGTGCAGACATTCACGAACAGGTTGATTTGCTGATACGTTCAAAACAGCTATATGAGTTTCTGGACAAATGCCTTGACAAACGTGAACTGGAAATTATTATATACCGTTACGGACTGTATGGCAGAAGTCCGCACACTCAAAGCGAGACTTCAAAAAAACTTGATATATCACGTTCGTATGTGTCAAGGCTTGAAAAGAAAGCTATCGAAAAACTGAAAAAAATGTATGATATAACGCCTTTCTGAAAAATCCTGCTCTTTTCAGGACAGTACAGCATCTTAAATAATATAAAAAATCTCCGCAGGTTTTCCGGCGGAGATTCTGATTTGTTATTGATTTAAATATTGTCTACTGTGCAGAAAGATTGTTGCTTTCAATGAGAAGTTTTCTCATCTCAATCATATCGAATATATCAATTACGCCGTCCTCACATAAATCTGCATTCTGCCAGATGGCAAGCTCACCTGAACCGAGAAGCCATTTCTGAAGCATTATGGCATCTGCTATGGTTAATTTATTATCGTCATTGGCATCGCCTTTAATATTGTCAGTTACAGTGAGTTTCAGTTGTACGGCATCGCCGTCAGCATTATAAACGGTTATAACAGCATTACCCTTGCTTACAGTTGTGATTACACCGCTTTTGTTTACGACAGCAATATCAGTATTGCTTGATTTATATGTAAGATTATCTTGATTTGCCTTGATAGCATACTGTTCTCCGACAAGGAGTGTAAGTTCTGATATACCTATGGAAAATTCAGAACTTGGAACGGTAGCTGTTGTGGTTGTTGTAGTGGCAGTAGTTGTTGTCTGGGTTGTGGTTGTTGTCGTAACTGAATTTTCAGACTCAAGTATCCATATCTGATTTGTTGCGCCTGTTCTGGTTTTCAGTACAGCACCTGTTCCGTCTGCCGTAATGCAAAGATTTGAATTGTTTTTCAGATGTATAATATAACCGTTTCCGCTTTTGTCAAATTCCCAAAGCTGAGTTCCGCTGTTGTCTTTTTTGTATATGTTGATGACAGTTCCGTTTGCGGGTGTATCGGAATAAGGATTTACAACATATCCCGTATCAAGTTGTGTCGCAAGATAGTAGCCTGCCGATTTGCTTCCTGTCAGATTAAGCAGAAATGCCGATGTTTCCTTCTTTGACGCAAGCGATAATTTAGCAGCATTCGATGCGCCTGCCGCCTGCATATAACTGTCTGTTGATGTATTTTTCAGATAATAATTTCCTGTTTTTATATCTTCACAATTATGTTCGGATTCAAGTATCCATATCTGATTTGCTGCGCCTGTTCTGGTTTTCAGTACAGCACCTGTTCCGTCTGCCGTAAGACAAAGATTTGAATTGTTTTTCAGATGTATGATATAACCGTTTCCGCTTTTGTCAAATTCCCAAAGCTGAGTGCCGCTGTTGTCTTTTTTGTATATGTTGATGACAGTTCCGTTTGCGGGCGTATCGGAATAGGGATTGACAACATATCCCGTATCAAGTTGTGTCGCAAGATAATAGCCTGCTGACTTGCTTCCTGTCAGATTAAGCATAAATGCCGATGTTTCTTTTTTTGCCGCAAGCGATAATTTAGCAGCATTCGATGCGCCTGCCGCCTGCATATAGCTGTTTGTTGATTGGTTTTTCAGATAATATTTTCCGGTTGTGACATTTACACAATCATCATGAGCTGAACCTGAAAAATTAGGTCTGATGAAACAAGCCGCATATGATGCATCACGACTTAGTTTCTGAGCATAGCTTACTTTTCCGTCTGCATTGGTTTCAACGGTGGTCAGATTGTTTCCGGAAACAGCTACAACTATTCCTATATGACCGTATTGGGAAAGAGTATAGCTTGAATTTATTTTTGTATTGCCTGCCCATACAATAACGTCACCGGGTTTCGGAGAAGATTTCACTCTCGTCCAGCCGGACGGCAAAGTATTTGACTGATAATCTGTTGCATTTCCTCTGCTCCTGCTTACTCCCAGATATGAATAATAGCCAAGAATAAGGTCTACACACTGGGTTCCGTATGCGCCGTCCACATCTTTGTCCCATTTGGTTGCGGCACAATTATTTGCCCACGCAACAGCCTGTTCTGCTGTAAAATCAGAAGCCGCCGCTTCTGCTGTAACAGACTGTACAAGCGTTTTTTTAGTCTGCTTCACAGACGCACCGTACATTACAGTGAATGCCATTACCGTACCTGTCAGTAATGACAATATTTTTTTGATTTTCATAAAATTCCTCCTTTTTAATTCAGAAAATCCGCTGTACAAAATCGAAATGAGTCCCTTCTGTACAATATCACTAAAATCGCTGTCCTTATTATATCACAATAAAGAGGTTTTGTCAAGGCAGAGAAACAGGAATATTACAGAAATATTTGACTGTTATAAAAAAAATCCGGAGTGTCTTATGCTCCGGACTTTGTTTTATACGAATTTTATTACTTTATAACCCTCGTTTTCAATGGCTTTTTTCAGGATTTTACTGTCAGTGTTGTCTGTCAGGATAATTGCTGTTCCTTTTTCGTGGCTTACTTCCTTAACTTCAACCCCTGTTTCTTCAAGTGCTGTTCTTACGTGAGATTCGCACTTTTCGCACATCATACCCTTTATTTTTATAGTAACGATACCGTTTGTGGTATTGTCTTTTTCTTTATGCTTACTGGTTTGTCTGTCGTGACCGGAATCGTGTATCTTAACTAAATTAAGTCTCAGGGCGTTTGTTACAACGCAGAAGCTTGACAGACTCATTGCCGCTGCTCCGAACATCGGGTTAAGCTGCCAGCCTAAAAGCTTTATATAAACTCCGGCGGCAAGAGGTATTCCGATTACGTTATAGATAAATGCCCAGAAAAGATTCTGATGAATATTTCTGAGTGTTGCACGGCTGAGGCGTATTGCTGCCGGAACGTCACTCAAACGGCTTTTCATAAGTACGATGTCTGCTGAATCTATTGCAACGTCCGTACCTGCTCCGATAGCTATTCCGGTGTCCGCACCCGTAAGAGCAGGAGCATCATTAATGCCGTCCCCTACCATTGCAACGCATCCCCTGCTCTTTAATTTCCTTACAGCGTTTTCCTTGCCGTTCGGAAGCACTCCTGCTATAACTTCATCCACCCCTGCCTGTTTTCCGACAGCTTTGGCAGTACGTTCGTTGTCTCCGGTAATCATAACTACGTGAATACCCATATTCTGCAAGTCCTTTACCGCCTGCGGACTGTCTTCCTTTATAGTGTCCGCAACGGCTATTATTCCTACAAGCCTATCGCCCTCCGAAAAGAATAACGGTGTTTTTCCGTCCTCCGAAAGCTTTTCTGAAATCTCTTTTATTCCGTCCGTTATAACTGCCTTGTCACTTATAAAGTTGTAGTTTCCGCAGGAAATCTTCATATCATTCCGGACTGCTTCAAGACCGTTTCCGGAAAGTACCTTGAAACTGCTTACTTCATATGATTCAATATTATCCTGTTCAGCCTTTTTCAGAATCGCTTTTGCCAGAGGGTGTTCGCTTTTTCTTTCAAGGGAGTACGCCAAAGTCATAAGATACTTTTCGTCATAACCGTCAGCCGTAATTATATCTGTAACTTTCGGTTCACCGGAAGTTATAGTCCCCGTCTTGTCAAGTGCAACAACATTTACTTTTCCTGTTTCCTCAAGTGAAACGGCTGTCTTGAATAATATGCCGTTCTTAGCTCCAACGCCGTTGCCGACCATAATCGCTACTGGCGTAGCAAGTCCCAGCGCACAAGGACAGCTTATTACCAGTACTGATACAGCCCTTGCAATTGCAAACCCTACAGTCTGTCCGACCGCAAGCCACACTATAAAGGTCAATATTGCTATGCAGATTACAGTCGGAACGAATACTCCGGAAACCTTATCGGCTATTTTGGCAATGGGAGCTTTTGTAGCGGCGGCATCGCTGACCATTTGTATTATCTGCGAAAGCGTTGTATCTTCCCCGACCCTTGTCGCCCTGCACTTTATAAAACCTGACTGGTTAAGTGTTGCCGCTGAAACGCTGTCCCCCACTGTCTTGTCAACCGGAATGCTTTCACCGGTAAGTGCGGACTCATTGATGGCGCATTCACCCTCAATAATAACTCCGTCAACCGCTATATTCTCACCGGAACGCACTACAAATATATCATCTTTTTTCACCTGCTCAACCGGAACGGTTTTTTCCGTACCGTTTTCCATTATGACGGCGGTTTTAGGCGCAAGCTTCATAAGGCTTTTAAGTGCATCTGTAGTCCTGCCCTTTGAACGTGCCTCAAGCATTTTTCCGACAGTTATAAGCGTAAGTATCATTGCCGCAGATTCAAAATAAAATTCGTGCATATACGGCATAGTCGGATTGCCTTTTAACTGAGCGTCAGTCATTGCAAGCAGAGAATACAGACTATATCCAAAGGACGCTCCCGAACCTAAAGCAACAAGCGTATCCATATTCGGCGAACGTCTGAAAAGGCTTTTGAAACCACTGACAAAGAATTTCTGATTGATGACCATTACTATGCCGGCAAGAAGCATCTGTATAATACCAATCATAATATAATTGCCGTCCATAAACTCCGGCAGAGGAAACCCCCACATATTATAGCCCATTGAGATATACATCAGCAGAACCAGAAAAATTATTGATGTCAGAAGTCTTTTTTTCAGTACGGGAGTTTCACGGTCTTTAAGTGAATCATCTGTGGCAGTCGTGGAGCTGTCCGCACCTTTCAGGGAAATGCCATATCCGGCATTTTGGACAGCCTGAATTATATCATTGTCGGAAGCCGTCCCGTCAACTCCCATTGAGTTGGTCAGCAGACTTACGGAGCAAGAAGTCACGCCATTTACTCCGGAAACAGCCTTTTCGACCCTTGCCGAACACGCCGCACAACTCATTCCGGTAATATTGAATTGTTTCATTGTTATAAACCTCCTTTTTGATATATATTAAATCTCCTCGGAAACTAATTCTGGGATTCAAAATTAATGATCCCGCAG
>CAMWRL010000095.1 GCA_947176685.1 uncultured Ruminococcus sp.
ATAATGCTTACGTATTATTTGAACGAAATTATCTTGTGCCTGCTCAAAGTTTCGGCATACCTGCTGTATTTACAGTACTTTCAGTCTTTCTTTACCGTAAAATGCGTAAAAACCAACTAATCGGAAAAAAATATATCATACTCGTTCTGTTCAATACAATACCGCTTTGGATAATCAGCGTTTTTCAGCTTATAAATCTGATTGATTATTGGAATGTGATATATTGAAAAATATAAAAATCCGCACAACTATATGATGTGCGGATTTTTTTGATTACTGTCTGTATGTCGGCATAAGCTGTAACTTATGCAGATTATTTCTGTGCATACGGTCTATTTTTTCCTTGAGTTCCGGCTTGTCGGAAAGGTCTGTCAATCCTCTTATATATCTGTCAAGTTCAGCATAGGTAAAGCCTAAATTTTCCTCATCTGTCTTGCCGCAAAGTCCGTCAATCGGGACTTTGTGTACAAGCTCATACGGCAAACCGAGTGCGTCACCGATTTGCAGAATTTCCGTAACCGTGAAGTCCGACAGCGGCGAAAAATCACCTGCCGCATCGCCGAACTTTGTAGAATAGCCGACCCAGTCTTCCGAAAGATTGCAGGTATTTACAACACGTCCGCCAACCGTTGCCGCAACTGCATAAAGCGTGGTCATTCTGATACGTGCCGGAGTGTTGACAACCGCCTGTCCGGACGGCTCAATATGATTTTTCAGTTCAGTCATAAAAGAACTTACAGTTTCGCCGATATTGATTATATAGTGATTTATGTCAAGGATTTTCACCAACAGTTTGCTGAATTCTATATCAGCCTGCTGACCCTGCGGCATAAGTACACCTATAACCCTGTCTTTTCCCAAAGCCCTTACGCAAAGTGCCGCCGCAACTGAGCTGTCCTTACCGCCTGAAATGCCTATAACAGCCTTGGTTGTGGGAGCGGCGTTTTCCTCAAAGTATTTTTTAATCCATGCAGTTATGTTTTCAACTGCCTGTTCAGCGTTGAATTTTCCCATAGAAAAATTACCTCCGTTTTCTTTTAATTATAGTACAACGGCTGATAGTTGTCAAGTCAGAAATTTCCGTTGTTTAAAGTCTGCCGGATTTCGTCAAGAGTATACTCTTTTAAAATTTTACCGTCCCTGAAAACAGGCTCAAGTAAATTTCCGTCCGGAATGTTGCTTGCGGTGAAATTGTCCTTATATTGTAACTTGTCGCTTTCGTCATGGTAAACATAACACAAGCCTTTCTGACTTTTCTTGAAACCGCCCTCTTTAGGATTCTTGAATATCGGATATTCCTTGCCGTCAATTTCAGCGTAACAAGCCTTTATTGCACAACCGAATGTATCTCTCGTAAACGGTTTCAGGATGCCGTCTTCCTCAATACAGTGCATTGAAAACGACCCTACACCTAACGCAACGTTTGAACATGCAAAACCGTTTTCCGCAAGTATTCCATAGATTTCCTCGCAACGCTGAACTGTTATACTGTCACCGTAGATAGCCTTGACATGCGGGTCAAGGACTTTATAACCCTTGCTGTTTACAGTGCCGCCGAACTGCTCCCACAACTTGAAAACAGTCTTTGTTACGACTTCCACGCAGTCGCCGGAGTCGCCTCTCATAAGCATACAGCCGTTGTGATTCATGATTTCGTCGTGAAGCTGCGGAAGTATGTTATCTATAACGTTCCAGTAATCGTATGAATCAAGTACTGCTGAAAAGCTTGTATTTGGATAAAGTTCAGTAAGCAACTTTCTTAAAAAAGTTATCTCATCACCATCGTAAGCGTAGTTAGAACACATAACAAAGTGTTCAGTACTCACTGCACCAAATGCAACAGATTCCTTTGTGCAGTCACAATTGAACATCTTTTCAAGGTACGGAATAGCCGGAACTGTTGCTGTATTCTCGAACGACAGACACCAGCCGGCGGCGGCTTTCAAAGCGGCTTCAAAGCACATATCGCCCCTGAAGTCAAACGATCCTAAAGCCTTTGAACGGCTTACATCATTATCGCACGTAAGATTGTAATATCTGTTTACGATTTCACGGTAAGTTGCCCCGACGGTTGCGGTAATCTGCGGATACCATATTTCAGCACTTATGAGACTTTCCAGAGCCTGCGGCAGCCACGCAAAATCCTTATGTGTGTTGCTTATTCCGAAAACAGGCACATGTACCGGAACTTTAACGCCTTCCGGAAGTGCGGTAATCTCAACAGGCAGATAACCCAGACGGTGAAGTTTACGGATTTTTCCGGAATTACAGATTCCTTTTCCCAAAGAAGCGTCAAGCACACGCTCAAATTCGCTGACTACTTCATCTTCGGAACGTCCGAAAAAATTCTTGTTGAAAAAATCTATAAGATACGTTTTTATGAACATCTGCAAGCCAAAATTCACTACACTGTCCCAACGCTCTATACGGGACATTCGGGGCGTATAATATGACATGGATTTAGTCATTTTCGGGTTAATCATATTGCTGTGAACGGTTTTATAAAAATCGCACATTAGCATAGGGTTTATATAATCGTACAAAATAATCACTCCTTATATCTGCCATTGTTTAAGGGTTTCAATAAAGTTCACGGCATTTTCCTCCTGCTCCGGAAATTCTCCGCCGCCTACTTTCAGCGAAACAGTCATATCAAGCCGGAATTTTCTGCCGTCTACTATAAAAACCGCTTTTATGCTGTAAGCCGGCAATAATAAAAGTTTTTTGATTTTAAGGCTTTTCAGGCAATATGCCGGAAAAATATATTTCTTTTCTTTTCCAAGCACGGAGTATTCGGCAACCAGAAGTTTTCCGGCATCGGTTACTGCTGTAAAACCTGTCTGTGCGTTGTATCTTCGGGAAAAAAATCCTGTTCTGCAATATACACCCGCATAGACCGGATATTTATAATCCTCGCCGAATCCGTCAAGGCTCTGTCTCATAAAACTGTCTGTAAATTTAATCATAATTCACCTCCGGAATTATTTATATGCCAGTTTTTAAGCGTTTTAATAAAATTAACTGCGTTTTCTGCCTGTTCTGTAAATTCGTTACCATATACTTTAAAGGAAATCAGCATATCAAGCCGGAATTTTTTCCCGTCCGATATGAAAAGAAATTTTATACTGTATATAGGAAACAACGGAAATTTTCTGATTTTAAGACTTTTCAGAACATTGACAGGAAATATATATTTCTTTTCTGTTCCCAGTGCATAGTATTCAGCAACAAGAAGTTTTCCGGTATCTGTTACAGCCGCAAAACCGGCTTTTGTATTATAGCTTCTGAAAAAACCGTTTCGGCAGTCTATGGACGCATAAACCGGATATTTATAATCTTCGCCGAATCCGCCAAGACTTTGTTTCATAAAGTTATATGTAAACTCTATCATATGCATTCAAAAACAGTCATTTTACTGTCTGGGACAATGCTTAACAGTGAATTTGTCGTATAGATATGCTCCAGCAAGTCGCCCTTTAAAAGTTCGCCCTTTGCTATGGAGTTTTCGCAGTGCGTAAAGTATGCATATATTTTATTACAGTTCAGTTCTTTGAGTTTCAGTGCCGAATGGTAAACTGTTCCGCCATAGGAGCATATGTCATCAATTATAAGGACGTTTTTATTTTCCGGAGACTCTCCAAAAACATCAAGTCCGGTAATTTTTCCGTCACTCCAGTTACGCTTTTTTATTCCGAAACCGATATTTTTAAATTCCCTGAACATACCGGAATAACGTTTACAGCTTCCCTCGTCCGGAAAAAATATATAGTCCTGTTCTCTGTCAATGCCGGAAAGTTCAACAGCAGAATTTATATATTTTTCTGGAGATATATTTTCACAGCGGTCAAGCAGTGCGGACGTTACAGACGAATGTACATCAAGTATTTTCACCTTGTTGAAGTTAAGGAAGTTTATAACCTTGCAGAAATATTTCAGCGTAAAGACTTCCGATTTGTTGTGTACCCTGTCCATACGTGCGTTAGGAACATACGGCATATAAAGGTTTATTGGATTGCTGTAATTTTCCCTGAGATTTTCCGCTGTATAGATAAGTATTGATAATTCGTTTTCGTTTCTGTAAGTCCAGACTATTTCAATCGGCTCTCCGTCCGCAGTTGGAATTTCCGGAATATCTATTTTAAACGTTCCGTCCGGATACTGAATTATATCCGGAAAATAAAATTTACCACATTTTATGGAAATCATATAATATTACTCCTCTACAATAATCTGACAGACTTTCATTGCCTCCAGAGCGTTGCGATGACTTTCGGGCGTAACTCCTGCACAGCAGTCTGCAATAACCCTGACGGGAACTTCCGGAAATGCCGCTTTGAGAATTATAGCATTTGAGATAACGCATATATCAGTGCATACGCCTATAATATTTATTTCCTCTATATCTTCGTCACGTCCGACTGCAAACGGCAAATCTATAGCTCCGAAAGTTATTTTTTCCAGACGTATGCAGTCTCCTAAAACGCTTTCAACTTCCGGTACAAGTTTCCAGCCGTCAGTCCCCCTTATGCAGTGCGGAACGGGTAAATTTTTTCCCTCCTGAGTGTTCATGTAGTCTTCGGAATGCGTGTCAAGAGTTGCGATTATTTTTCCGTCAGACTGGTTTTCACGGAAGTTTTTTATATACTCTGTTACTTTTCCCACAACAGAAGCTGTCTCCGGATTTCCGAGAACTCCCGTTGTAAAGTCGTTCTGCATATCAACTACAATTAAAACTTTCATATCAAATCACCTTTCTGTATTTTTTCGTAAAGCTTTGATGTACGGTGTGCGGCAGTCTCGGAAAAAAATTCTGTCTCACGGATTTTAGATGACATTCTTTTGCGGAAATTCTGCGGAGAAGTCTTTTTGCCCGTGATAATTTCGTAAGGCTGTTGTAAGTCTGAAATAGCAAACAGCGGCGGCATAAGGTCAAATATTATATCGTGGTTTACAACTTCGTCACGTAGTTTCAGAAATGCATCATAAATAATTTTTGCGTGGTCAAATGCAAGAGAATTTTTTTCGGGCTGACCGTTGCGGTAATTAATTATAATTTCCTCTTTGTCATCGGACAGAGTAATTTTTTCGTCATCATATTCAAAATTAAGCCAGTGAGCGTCCAAAGCGTCCGAATATTCGGCGGTGGACAATTCAACGGTTTTTGTAAGCGCAAGAAACGCACAGGAAATAATCCAGCCTCTCGGGTCACGGTCTGCCTTGCTGTAAACGCCGATATTCATTATTTTCGGGTCTGAAACGCCTGCTTCTTCCTGTAGTTCACGGCGGGCGGTCTGTTCAATGGTCTCGCCCCTGCGCAGGAAACCTCCGGCAAGCGAATAGCGGTTCATAAAAGGCTCTTCGCCTCTTTTGATGAGTAGGATTTTCAGCATATGCTGTTTCAGGCTTCGTGGTGAATCCGGTTCGGCGGTGTCTATGCCGAATACAACGCAGTCTGCCGCAACTGACGGTCTTTCAAAGTTTTCAATAGAGTAAATTTTTCTCACCTCGCTGATAACAACTATTAGTTAATAACTTTTAGTTTATAAGTAGTATATCACATATTTTTTCATTTGTCAAGGCTTTTTGCAAAAAAATTTTCCCTGCCGTTGTCAGCAGGGAAAATTTTTCTTATTTCCGGTCAAGTATCTGGTTGAGTTTTTCGGAGGTTATCGGCAGGTCATCTGCTGATATTATTTCAAGGTCTACCATTTGTATAGCCAAAGCGTCCATAGGAGTAAGTCCGTCACCCTTGTCAACTACGTCTGCGGAAAGTTTCTGTTCTTCGGTGAGGGCGTACTCATCGGGGTTTGATATTGCCTGCATTATGAGTACAGCGTCCGCAATACTGAGTTTTCCGTCACCGTTTGCGTCACCTTTGCACGAATTGTCTGCGTTTGTGCTGTCTGTAGTAGTTGTTGTGGCAGATGTAGTTGTAGCAGATGTTGTTGTGGTAGATGTAGTAGTTGTTGTGCTTGTGGTTGTAGTAGTGGTGATTGGCGTTCCGGAGTATTCGCTGATGGGCTTGAAGCGTACATCAGCTTTCTGGGCGTAGCTTTCTGCTGTAGAGCCTTCATAGCCGTATATGATGTAGTTTGCAGTGCTTGGAAGACCTAAATTAGATATTTTGGCTTCGGGATTCAGTATAACCAGCTCTTTCATATTTTCGCAATCGTAGTCAAATATGTCTTTGTCTATGTTCTTGATATTTGCAGAAATCACTACTCTTTCAAGACTCTTACAGCCATTGAACATATAAGAATTATCAAATTCTGTAACGCTGTTCGGAATTATTATCTCTATAAGGCTTTCACAACCTTGAAATGCAGACGCTTCAATTTTTGTCACGCTGTCCGGAATGGTGATACGCTCAAGACTTTTACAAAGTTCAAATGTATACTCAGCTATGCTTGTTACGCCGTCTGGTATTGATAATTCTTTAATTTTTTCACAGCTTATGAATGCGGCTCTGTCGATACTTGTCACACTTTCCGGAAGTGCAATTGTTTCAAGATTTGTACAGCCATTGAAAGCACCTGCTTCGATAGTTGTCAGACTGTCCGGAAGCGTAATTGTTTTAAGTTTGCTACAACCACGAAATGCAGCTTTTCCGATACTTGTTACCCCATCTGGAATATCCATTGATGTAATATTGTCGCAGTATTCAAAAGCACTTGTACCTATTTTTTTAAGTGTGGATGGCAGTTTTATTGAAGTTATTTTTGACCTGTTGTAAAATGCGTTATCTCCAATAGCTGTAACCGGAAGTCCCTCAATAGTGTCTGGTATAACTATATCAGCAGATGAGTTGTCGTATCCTGTAATTGTGACAGTATCATCGTTGCCTATTTTGTAGATGAGACCTTCATATGTATCTGAGGCACTTGCCGTTATAGATACCGTCGAAGCGATACTCTCCGGAATAACCGTCACTCCACCCATAAGGCACAATGCCATAATGCCGGCTAAAATCTTGTTTTTCATAAAATTTTCCTCC
>CAMWRL010000096.1 GCA_947176685.1 uncultured Ruminococcus sp.
CCGCAAGAACAATCGAAGATTCACGAACCCCTTAAATAGAAAGAACTTGTAATGCTTTATATAAAGCACATAGACCCCGTTGAACACAAGAAGCTTACGGGTGTTGACAACAGCCATATCCTTGCATTTGCGGAGCATCTTCGTGAACTCAACATTCCGGTATGGATAAGGCACGTTGTAGTCCCTGACATAACCGACAACGATGACGAACTTTTCAGACTGGGAGAGTACCTTTCAACCCTCACCAACCTAAAGGCTCTGGATGTGCTTCCATACCACGATATGGCTAAATCCAAATACGAAAACTTAGGCATTGAGTACCCTCTCGGTGACACTCCGGCACTTACTAAAGAAAAAGCCGTCCACGCAAGGCAGGTCATAATACAGGGTATCAAGTCCGGTCTCAAAGGCGAACGCCATCAATAAGATTTTTTCATATGTATAAACTGCCGTTAAATTGTCCAGAATATTAACGGAGGTGTTATACGTGAAAAAAAATGTATTAACAGAAAACAAATTCAAGGGTTCAAAAGGCTTTTATGCGGCACTCGGCATAAGTGCGGTAATGATTGGTGCGGCTTGTCTTTTTGCGTACGGCGAGGGTGAAAAAATTACAGACAGTCAGCTCAACGCCGGAATAAGTTCACCGGATACCGCCGTTGACAAAAAATACAATAATATCCCGAAATCAACCACTACCGCATATGTTGTCGCAAATTTCCCTACAACTACAACCGCCGTTACTACTGCCGTACCCGTGGCAGAAACAATTCCGGTTGAGGAAATAATTATCGAAACTCCCAGAGAAGAATTTAATGAAGTAATCGCCGATATAGACCCCGCTGAAGAAGTGATTTATTCTGAAGATGAAGCTGTTGAAACGGTTTCCCCGAAACTCGACAACGCAAAACCGCCCCTTGCGGATATTTCAAACGTCCTGACACCATTCAGCGGTACGGAACTTGTAAAAAATGAAACCACAGGTTCGTGGCAGACCCACAACGGTACGGACTTTGAAGCCGAAGCAGGTACAGAAGTATATGTTGTCTCCAACGGTGAAGTGACTTCCGTCAAAAAAGACGCTTTATGGGGAATTACCGTAACAGTTGACCACCATAACGGCTTTGTGTCGAAATACTGCAATCTTGCGGAAAACCTCTCAGTGCAAGAGGGCGACAACCTTATCAGCGGTGACGTTATAGGACTTGTCGGTCAGACCGCCGATATTGAAAGTTCACTTGTACCGCATCTTCACCTCGAAATCACTCACAACGGCACTTTCACCGACCCTATGAACGCTATCAGATAATATCTTAACGGACGTATATTTATATATATGTCCGTTTTTTGCTTGACATAAATTTCTGTTTGTGCTACAATACAGTTAGATATTTTTTTCCGGAGGTTCAGTTTATGCGTTTTTGCGGATTTTGCGGAAAGGAACTTCACGATAGTGTTCAATGCGACTGCCCCGAAAGTATTGCGGCACGTTCCCAACCAAAGCAGGCTGCCAGCGAAATCAAAGCCGCTGCCGTTGCCAACAGACGTCAGCTTATTATCGGCGCTGTCTGTATAATCGTTATTATAATAGCTTTCATAAAAATAATTGTATTTATGTTCAGCGGCGGTACTGATGAACCGGTTGTACGCAGTACACGCCCCGATTACGAAAAACCTGTCACTGACTTCGTAAGTGCGTACAACCGCAATAACTCCGAAAAAATGATGAAGATTATGCTTCCCAGTGACTACATAGAACAACTTAAACACGATTCCGGCAGTTCCGACAAATGGAACGACTATATAAGAACTCTCAATGACGGTATTGAAAAAGAAAAAGATACTCTGGAACTTGATTACGGGAAAAATATAAAACTCTCAATAGATTTTATCGACAGAAAAGAACTCAATCAGTCCGAAACCGAAGAAATTACAGAACTCTATGAAAAGGAATTCGGAGCAAGAGGAGTCAAGTCAGCCTACAAAATAAAAGCCGAATTTCGCACGGAAGGCGCTGACGATTACGATATAAACAAATATTGGATTTATGTTGTGGAAGTAAGAGGTGATGGCTGGCTGCTCTGTCCGCAAGGCGATGGCTACAATCCTGGTACATACATAGGTATTGAATGAACGATTTTCCCCCTGTCAGACGGCAGGGTTTTTCTTTTAGGACAGATTCAAAATTTTTTCCCCAAACCTATTGAAATGTACGTTTTTATATGATATAATAAATTGTAAATGTGCCTGACGGCACTAATATTATTACGAAAAGAGGAAATAATAATGCCTGCTAATATTGTTGTAGGAACTCAGTGGGGCGATGAGGGTAAAGGTAAAGTAATTGATATTCTCGCTTCCCGTGCTGATGTAGTTGTACGTTCACAGGGCGGCAACAATGCCGGTCATACTGTCGTAAATAATGGTGAAGTCTATAAACTCCACCTTATACCGTCCGGTATTCTCTACCCGAATACTCTTTGCCTTATCGGTGCGGGTGTGGTTCTTGACCCCAAAGACTTCATCGGCGAACTGGAAAGCCTTGCGGAAAGAGGCATAAAAACTCAAGGTCACCTCAAAGTTGACCCCAGAGCGCATATCGTTATGCCTTGGCATATCGCACTTGACGGTCTTTCCGAAGCTTTCAGGGGCGGTAAGGACATCGGTACTACCAAACGTGGAATTGGTCCTACTTATATGGACAAGTACGAAAGATGCGGTATAAGAATGTTTGACCTTGTACACCCTGAACTTCTTGCCGAAAAAATTCAGGCTACAGGTAAACTCAAAAACAAGATTATTACAGAGGTTTACGGCGGCGAAGCTTTTGACCTTGACGCTGTTACTGCTGAATATACAGAGTACGGCAAAAAACTCCTTCCATATATGGACGATGTTTCTGTACTCACTTTTGAAGCCTCAAAGTCCGGCAAAAATATTATGTTTGAGGGCGCACAGGCTACATTACTTGATATTGATTTCGGTACATACCCTTATGTAACATCTTCACATCCCCTGTCTGCCGGAGTATGTATCGGTACGGGTATAGGTCCAAAGGAAATCACCAATATAATCGGTGTTGCAAAGGCTTATACAACCCGTGTCGGCAAAGGTCCTTTCCCGACAGAGCTTGATGACGAAATCGGTGACCAGATAAGAAATGTCGGCGGAGAGTTCGGCACTACTACAGGCAGACCCAGAAGAACAGGCTGGTTTGATGCTGTTATAGTACGCCATTCAGTAAGAGTAAACGGTCTTGACAGTCTCGCAATAAACAAGCTTGATACTCTCGCCGGTCTTGATACTCTCAAAATCTGCGTTGCATACAAAAAAGCTGATGGTTCTGTTACTGAAAACTTCCCTCCGGCTCTTGAAGAACTTGACGGCTGTACTCCTGTATATGAGGATTTCGAGGGATTCAGCGAGGATATATCCGGATGCAGAAGTTTTGACGAACTTCCCGAAAACTGTAAGAAATATATCGCACGCCTTGAAGAACTTGTCGGCTGTCACGTAAGTATGGTCGGTGTAGGTCCGGACAGAAGTCAGGTTATCGAAAGATAATCATACATTTTAAACGGAGGTATCCTTTGATGAAATTCCTTAAAAATCTATTGTCAGTTACAGCAGTTATTGCCTTGGCAACAAATACCGTTTCACTGAATACCTCTGCTTTCAACGCAAAAATCGCAGAAGTACCTGTAAAATACGTCCGTTCCGCTGAAACTGAATACTTTGATTCCGCTGAATCGCTTGCTGCATACGTAAGGGAAAAAATGACAGAACGTGTCAGCAATATCAGCTTTTCCGTTCCGGATGACTGGAATGGCAGGGAAACCGTAATTCAGGTTCTGAGAGACTCAACTGCCGAAACTGATAAACCAAATCAGGGAGACTATCTGCGGAAGTCAATCAGCTACGTTGAATACACCATAAGCGACTATATCAGCGATATTACAATAACTTTAGATATAACCTACAATACAACCGCACAACAGGAAAAAATGATTGATGAGAAAGTTTCTGAAATACTTGCTGAACTTGACATAAAAAACAAAAGCGAGTATGATAAGATTTCGGCAATCTATGAATACATAATAAATAATGTGACTTACAATCTGTACTCCGAAGGTAATCTGAAATATACAGCTTACGGTGCTTTGTACAACAAAGAAGCAGTCTGTCAGGGCATTTCAATGCTTTTCTACCGTATGGCAAAGGAAGCTGGTATCTCCTGCCGTATGATTATCGGAGACGCCGGAGGTGCGCACGCCTGGAATATCGCCTCAATTGACGGCGTATACTATCTGCTTGACCCGACCTTTGACCTTTATTACAGCAAAATAAGCGACTGTAAATATTTTCTGCGTGGTACGGAAGACTTCGATGAATACAACAGGAATACAACTCATATTCCTGTATCGTCCGAACAGGAAATGTCCAGTTTGGACTACGACTATTCATCAGAAGATTTTATAAAAAACTACCCCATTTCTGATACAAAATACGTTCCGAAATGCAAAACCGGCGATCTGAATAATGACGGATTTATAGATGCTGTTGACGCTTCCGCCATACTTGCAGCATACTGTCTGTTATCAACAAAAAATACAAGCGGTCTGACCGAAATCCAACAATCCGTTGCCGATGTCAACGGTGACGGACAGATAAACTCCGTTGATGCCTCAATGGTATTACAATACTATTCATATATTTCAACAGAAGAATATATCGAACCGGATAAATTCTTTAAAGAGAAGGTGATTTGATGTCCGATGATAATAACTACACTCCCGTTCTGGAAGACATAGAATATACAGCTTCTTCCGCAAAAAAAGGCGCACCGACCGGCGTTGAAGCTCTTGTGCTGGACAGTATGGAAACTAACTACAATCCGGCTCTTGACGTAAAAAAAGGTGCGCCGACCGGCGTTGAAGCTCTTGTACTGGACGATATGGACAATAATTATAATCCGTATCTCACCCAGAAGAAAGGCGCACCGACCGGCGTTGAAACCCTTGTGCTGGACGATATCGGAACTATCAGCACTCCCGCTTCCGGTAAATCTTCCGGAAGACCGGTTGTAAGCGACGAAGAAATAATTGCAACTTTCAATCCGGAACTCAAAGCAATATTCAACAACCTTTCAGACGTACAGCAGCAGAAAATACTTGATATGCGCCGTGAGCAGATGGGTGCAGACGCTCCGCCGCCGACAGTTACCGCACCTGCACTGGACGAAGATAATTATACTCCGCCGCCCGAAGAAAAGAAACCTGCTCCGCCGCCTGAACCCGTTGAAAAACCCATACTTGACGAAGAACCGGAACTTCCGAAATACGTACCGAAATACGTTGACGAAGACGTTGAACGTGCCAAGCGTGAGGGAGCTAAACAAGCTGTATCATCACAACTTACGTCCAATCAGAAAGATTCAAAAGAAAGCCTGCGTATGATGCTTGAACTCAAGGAACAGCGCAATGCCCAGCTTGCCGAAAAGGGTTTCATTATTACTATCGTGATAGCTGTTATAGGAGTTGTCGGTGCAATAGCATTTTACCTTCTTTATGGCGGCAAACTCGGTCTTGACTATAAAGATTCCCTCAGCGGTATAGGCGGAATAATCAAAAACTCCTCTATGTACATCTCACTTGCAAGTGCCGTAGGTGCGCTGACGCTCATTACAGGTATGGGCGGATTCAAGTCTCTGGCTTCTTTCATTTACGTGGTCTGCGGAATAATTCAGGTCTTCCCCGGACTGGCGATGATTCCTCAGCATAACGGCAGTCTCGCTCTTGCCGGAATACTCTATGCTGTTTCAATCGGCTGTACAATTGCAGTAATCGTTATGCTGTCCGCAAGCGAAGCTGTCGGACTTTATTTCAAACAGAAAAAATAATAAAACAAGCGTATACTTTTCAAGAAGTATACGCTTGTTTTTCTGTCGTGAAACTTATTCCGTTACCATCACTGACCGCTGTAATTCTGCCGTCATAACACGTTGAATAATATTTTATCCTGTATTTTTCAAGAAGATTTTCAGTATTGTCCGAAAACTCGCTTTCAGAGGTACACGCCACGGCATACTTCGGACTTACACAGCTTAAAAATTTCTCCAGATTATCAATTTTTCGGGCGTGATATGGTACTTTCAGCAAATTACACTTTCCGATGTCCATAATTTCAGATAACCGCTGTTCCATAGCGTCACCGGTAAACAACATTGTTGTATTATGGTACGTCACCTTTGTGACAAGCGAAAAGTCATTATCATTATCTTCGCCATAGAAAGTTTTTTCCGGTGCATAAATATCATACTCCACGCCGTCCAGTGTGAAAGATGTGTTTTCCGTCACAAGAACCGGAGTTATATTTTTTTCATCAAGGGCTTTATGATACTTTTCCACTTCGGAACTGTTTTCCTCATAATCCGGCGCAAGGACTTTTTTCACTTCAATATTTTTTATAAGCTTTGCCGCACCGCCAACATGGTCTTTATCATAATGTGTTATTATCAGGCAGTCAATGGATTCTATTCCGTTTTCCTCAAGAAACGACAATATTTCCTTGCCGTCACCTTTTTCGCCGCAGTCAATTACAACCGTGCCGTTTTCAGTACGCAAAACCATACTGTCAGCTTTGCCCACATCAAGAAAGTCCATAGTAAAATCCGGATATTTTTCAGTTTTCCTTTCGCACGAACACAACGCCAACACCAAAAATAAAATCAATATAATTTTTTTCACTTGAAACACTCCCTTTCCGTTATAATAAAAAAATTATATTGAAATAACCTTTAATTTATCAGCCGGAAAAAGTTTTTGTACAGATTTATAAAAACAAAACCGGATTTTTTCAGCAATCCGGTGTTTTTCACAAAATATTCCATAGCCCCTTGACATTTATGACAAAATGTATTATAATAATAT
>CAMWRL010000097.1 GCA_947176685.1 uncultured Ruminococcus sp.
ATTTGAATTAACATTCTGTTCATATTATATTAATATTACAGACATATTTTTCTGTCATAATAAAATGACGTATTTTTTTAATTTTACTGTATATTGCTTCGTGCATTAAATTATTACAGAAAGAAAGGAGAATTTCATGATTACTATTGAAAACCTTACAAAATTCTATGGTCACAATCGTGCCGTGAATAATATCAGCTTTACAATAAATGATAATGAGATTCTTGGTTTTCTTGGACCTAACGGCGCAGGAAAATCAACCACAATGAACATGATAGCCGGTTATCTGCCTATGTCAGGCGGTACTGTCTCTATCTGCGGTACGGACATTTCAAAAGAACCCGTAAAAGCAAAGTCAAAAATCGGTTATCTGCCGCAGGACCCGCCTGTTTATCCGGACATGAGGGTAAAGGAGTATATGTCATTCTGCGCAGGTCTGAAACGTATTCCCCGTGCAGAAAGAAAAGACGAAATCAACCGTGTAATGGAGCTTCTCAGAATCACGGACGTAAAGGATAAGCTTATCAAAAACCTCTCCGGCGGCTACAAAAGGCGTGTGGGTTTTGCGCAGGCTATTATGGGAAATCCTGAATTTATCATTCTGGACGAGCCTACAGTCGGACTTGACCCCAATCAGGTAATCGAAGTCCGCAGCATCATCAAAGACCTTAAAAAATCCCATTCAGTAATATTCAGTTCGCACATTCTCAGCGAGGTAAGCGAAGTATGCGACAGGGTTGTCATAATCAACAAGGGAGATATAAGAGCCATTGACACTATCGAAAATCTTGAAAAATCATTCGGTACTTCGCTTGTGCTTCATATCAAGGTAAAGGGTTCAAAGACAAAATCCGCTTCCATTATCGAAATGACAAGGGGCGTAAAGGAAATCACCGACATAATCGAAGAAGACGGAAATATATTCAGTTTCACAACTCAGCTTGACGGTGACGCAGAAGAAATCCGCCGCAGCCTTATGTCTGAACTCATCAAGAATAACATTGATATTCTTGAAATCTACACCGACAAGCCCAATCTTGAAAACGTATTTATAGAACTGATAAACCGTCCGGCAAACAGCGGCAATCTTATGGATTTGGTTGACGAAATAACGCCGTCCGGAAATCCTGAACCAGACGAAAAGGAGGAAGATTAATAATGTTTCCTATTTATAAGAAAGAACTGCAATCGTTCTTTTATACGCCGTTTGCGTACACACTGACGGCACTGTTTATGCTGCTTTTCACATATACGTTCAATATCCCGATAAGCAACGTTGAACAGAGTACATACCAGTTTTCATTTACTGAAATATTCTATAATGTAATATTTTATTTCATATTCTTGATACCTATTATGACTATGCGTACATATGCCGACGAAAGAAAATTCGGCACGGAAGTACTCCTTATGACCTCCCCTGTAAGCATACTGAAAATAGTCCTTGCCAAATTCTTTGCAAACATTACTGTATTTATGTTTATGATAGCCGGCTCAACTATTTTTCCGATTGTCACATCAATGAAAGGCGAAGTTGTAATCAGTCAGCTTATATGTGCGTATATCGGATTTTTCTGCTGGGGCGCAATGTATATCGCTCTGGGAATGCTTGTATCGTCATTTACCGAAAGCTCCATACTTGCCGCAATCATCGGCGAAATCGCAATGTTCATATTCCTGTTTATTGACGACTTTTCACGTACTGCATTCATATCACAATTCCCCAAAGTACAGTCCGTATTGTATGCGTTTGCTGCCCAGCCAAGGTTTGCTTATTTCTCTCAGGGATTCATGCGGCTTTCTGATATAGTATTCTTTATTTCGGCAATCGTTGTACTTGTTGCATGGAACTTCATTTCTATCGAAAAAAGACGCTGGAACAGGGGGTAATAAGTTATGCAGAAAAAGAAATTCAACCTTTCGGGAATATTCGCAATTATCCTTGCAATACTTATACTTCTGATTGCAGTCCCGATAAATCTTATATTCACATATTCCGACAAGGTTTATGATATGACCCCCGCCGGAAAATATACTCTCAACCAGAAAACAACCCAATTGCTTGACGAAACCTCCGACAAACAGATTGAAATCTATTATCTTTATAAGGAATTAAGTCTGAGTTCATTTCAGGAAGAACCGCAGTATCTTCCGCTGTACCACACACTTGACGAGTTTGGCAAGAAAGACAATATCACCGTCATAAACTTCGACCCAAACAAAGAAGCCGACAGGGCATCTGCTCTTGACCCGTCCAACGTTCTTGGAATAAATGAAGGCGACATTTTTGTAAAATGCGGCGACGTTATAAAAAAAGTCAGCCGTGACAAGATTTTCCAGACCAATTCTGAAGGAATATTCCAGTATGCAGGCGAGGAACTTATTGCAAGTGCTATAAAAGTATGTACAGACGGCTCACTTCCGACTGTATACTTTCTGACAGGTCACGGCGAAAAGTCCATAAACGACAGTTACGAAACTTACGCAACAACTCTTAAAGCAAACAACTATGATGTACAGGAAATGAACCTTGACGAAACAGGTGAAATCCCGTCCAACGCCGCAATAATCTACATTGCCGGACTGACCAAGGATATTACTGACACTGAACTTACGCTCTTAAGCAACTACGCCGACAAGGGCGGAAGTATTGCAGTCTTTGCCGCACCGTGCGACACAAAGGGTCGTTTCAATAACCTTGACAAACTCCTTGAAAAATTCCTGTTAGGTATCGACTACAACTACGTTACAGAAAAAAACAGTGTCAACCAGTTGAATAACAGAGAAGCAAAACAGAGTGACAATTATTTCCGTGTACAGTACACTCCGGCTACAGAGGACTTCACGGAAGACCTCACCACCGACATCAACTATCTTATCGGACAGGGAATTTATATTGCAGGTATTTCAAATACCCGAAGCGTTTACGAATACACAACAGAAAACGCATATATTGAGAAGTCCCCGATAGTCCAGAACATTTTGGACGCTACAACCTCCAAATACACAACCGTAAGTACTCCTATGGGCGGAGATGCTGTTTCCGGAGACGAAGCAGAAACTTTAACCGGTGAAGCACTTTATTTCGGCTACTACTCATATAACAAGCAGACTCTCGGTAAACTCATTCTTTTCGGCACAACCGACATTATGGATACTGAAAATATTTCTTTCACAATTTCCGGTACTCAGTATCTTGCTATATTCTCAAACACATGGCTCTATAATACTGACATCGAAATGGGCATAGGCAACAAATCCACTTCATATGACACAATGCACTTTGAAGACGCTACGGAAGCCCGTTCAGTTCTTAGAATGTTCGTAATTATCCCGATAGTTGTGGCAATTCTCGGTGTTGCAGTATGGCTCAGGAGGAGATACGCCTGATATGAAAAAAGTTATTATAGCAATGGTCGCTTTGCTTGTCGTTGCCGGAGGGGCTTTCGGAGCATTATTCGCCGTCAAGAACAAAAGCGACAAGGAAACTCAGAAAAAAGTTGAAGAACTTGCTGACAACGTTCTTTTCAGATTCGACAGCGACAGCATAACTGAAATAAATTTCGACTGTCCGGACGGTCAGTACAAGGCTGTCCACAATGACGACGACTGGAAACTTGATACCGGTGAATTTATTGTAGACCAGACATATATAGATACTTTGCTTACACTTACTTCCGACTTCACCGCCGACGCTAATTTCGGTGAAGCCGACAGTTCAAAAAAAGCCATGTACGGTCTTGAAAACCCGTCCGAAACCATAACCATTACTGACGGAAACAATGATTACAAGATATATGTCGGAAATATAACTCCTACCAACGATTATTATTACATTATGGTCGAGGGAAAAAACAAAATATATACAGTTGATTCCCTGCACGGAAGCGTCCTGAAAGCAAGCCGCATGATGCTTAAGGCAAAAAATCTCATTCCATACAAGACAGGCGAAATAAAACAGATTACTGTCAGAAAAGACGGCAAAGTTACTTATGACCTCATTTTTGACGAAAACACTTCCACATGGTCGCTGCCAAAAGAATATTCCAATCTGGCGTTTGACCAGACAGCAGTATCATCAATGCTTACAACTTTTACAAGGCTTGAAGCTCAGCAGCTACTTGAAGAACATCTTGAAGATTTAAGCAAGTACGGCTTCGACAAGCCGACAGCTGAAGTTACTGTAAAGGGTCTTGACGGTACTGAAAAGGATTTCGTTATAGGCAGCAAAAAGGACGAAAACAATACTTATACATATCTTTTACAGAAAGACTCAAATCAGGTACAACTTTATTATGTCTCAGACCTCAGTTTTGTAGATAAAACTCCTGTTGACTTCCTGCCGGATTCGGTTAATACGGCAACTATGTACGATGTAACAGGCTTTGAGTTTACATACGGAAATATTCAGGATTCTTTCACAATGAATATGACCGACAGAACACTTGAAGTCAACGGCGAAGCTGTTGACATAGAAAAAAATCAGACATCAACAACTTTCCAGAACTTCTATAACTCGCTTTCCGTGCTTATATTCAAGGACACTGACGTTGAAGCCAAACCCGACAACTCCGAACCCATTATTACGGTTATATATCACCTCAATGACGGTACAGACCTGAAAACAGACTTCGTTGACGCAGGCGACAACAAATGCTATGTTTTCCGGAATGACGTATATACAGGCGGTCTGATTGATATGTCCCGTATCAACGGCAAAAACTCTGTACGTACTTTCTATGACTCTTTCTGCGAATACGCCGGAATTATAAAGACTGTCCGTAATATGCCCACTTAATAATATCTATTCCCCTGTCCTGCGGCGGGGGAATGTATTATACTTGATTTATCAGGAAAAATATGTTATAATGAAGGAGACACCTTATGACGATTCCAGCCGGCTTTCACGAACTGAATATGCATACAACACTTGCACGCCGTCACATAAACATAGCCTTGAACGTTCCGGAAAACCCCATAGCAACGGTACAGATTATTCACGGTATGAACGAACACAAGGAACGTTATTATCCGTTTATGGAATTTCTGGTAAAAAAAGGCTTTGCCGTCATAATAGCCGACAACAGAGGTCACGGCAAAAGCATAGATAAGTCCGAAGATTTGGGCTATACTGACAGTCTGATGTTATATAACTATAACTCCGATTTGGGCAATACCTTTATAAAACGTTCATTCTATGATATTCCGCACTTTATTATAGGGCATAGTCTGGGTTCGCTTATAACACTGAATATATTGCAGGTCTACAGCGATAATTCGGACGGAGTTTTCCTGTTAGGCACCCCCTCATATAACCGCCTTACTGCCATTGTGGAAATGATGAGCTTGGCGGAACTTGCTGAAAAACGGTCTGCCCGTTACAGAAGCGAAAAAATCCGTGACATTGCTGAAAAATTCCTTAACCGGAATTTTGAAGACGTTCCGCACTCGTGGATTTGCAGTAATCCGGAAGTCGTTATGCAGTTCAACAACGACCCCCTCTGCAACTTCACGTACACACTGGAAGGTTACAAGGCTGTTATGGGAATTATGCACCGTGCCTACAATGACAGAATGTGGAAAAGCTTTCCGGATAAAAATTATGGTCTGCCTATACGGTTTATTTCGGGAAAAGACGACCCTGTAATGTTTTCGGAGGAAAAATTCTTTGAAACAATAAAGTATCTTGAAAACAAAGGATTTAAAAATATCTCACATAAACTCTATGCCGGTATGCGTCACGAAGTCCTCAACGAAACAGATAAACTTCTTGTCTGGAATGACATAGCCGACCACCTTATTGATTGGTCAGAAAGTAAATGGAAACTTATTTCTGAAAAATATACCTTTAACTCACTTTCTGAAAAACTTCCCATAGTCCACGGCATTTTATATCCGGACAGAATCTATAATACTGTGATTATCGCTCAGGACGAAACTAAAAAAAGAAACGCTTATCCTTCCCTTAAAAAAGAAAAGAAAAAATTCTATTTTTCTGAAGGTACAAAGATAACAATAAATTCCGAAATAATTTGCGATGACCTGAACTGCAAAGCCGTTTGCGGCGGCGGAAGTTATGACGGTGCAGGTTTTGTAATGCTTGAAAGTCTCACAACCGGAAAAATGTTGTGGCTTGCATCTTTCGACAATTCAAACCATTTTATGAGCATACAGCGTGACGAAAGCGGTTTTATTGCCACAAATAACTGCAACGAAAAATGGCATTTTGACATATCCGATATGGACAACATAAAAATATCAATCAATTAAAATTTATAAAGAAAGAAAAAACTATAATGGATATAAACAAGACTCCTGCACAGGAATTAAACTCATATTGTGAAGAGCTGCCTATAATTAACGGCGTTCTGTATCCGGACGGAAACTATGATGATATGTTTATCTTTACAGACAAAAATCAAAAAAGAGCTGTTTATCATAGTAACACAAGATTACAATTTCCATTTTCGGACAATACTGTTTATTCCAGTATAATAATACAGTCAGAAATAATCTGTAATGACCTGAACTGCAAAGCCGTATGCGGTGAGGGCAGTTACGGCGGTGACGGATTTGTAATGCTTGAAAGTCTCACAACCGGAAAAATGTTATGGCTTGTATCTTTCGACAACTCAAACCCTTTTATGAGCATACAGCATTATGAAAATACTTTTATTGTCACAAACAACTGCAACGAAAAGTGGCATTTTGACATATCCGATATGGACAACATAAAAATATCAATCAATTAAAAATAAAGAAGGGAAAAACTATAATGGATATAAACAAAACTATTGCGCAGTAATTTAACCTCAAGCTTGAACATGTAAATAACACTGTTGAGCTTATCGACGACG
>CAMWRL010000098.1 GCA_947176685.1 uncultured Ruminococcus sp.
CCCACTGACTACGACAAGGAAGAATTTGCAAGAATCAAAGCCGCTGCTGAAAAAATCAAAGGTAATTCTGATATTCTTATCGTTATCGGTATCGGCGGTTCATATCTCGGCGCAAGAGCCGCTATTGAACTCCTCAAATCGCCCCTCTACAACAACATAAAGAAAGATACTCCCGATATTTATTATGTCGGAAACAGTATCAATCCTAAATACCTTAACGAAATTATCGGTCTTTGCAAAGACAAGGATTTTTCCGTCAACGTAATCTCAAAGTCCGGTACTACTACCGAACCTGCTCTTGCTTTCAGAATCTTCAAGAAAATGGTTGAAGAAAAGTACGGCAAGGAAGAAGCTAAAAACCGTATATTTGCCACAACCGACAAGGCAAGAGGTACTCTTAAAAATCTTTCAGACGCAGAGGGTTATGAGACTTTCGTCATTCCGGACGACGTTGGCGGTCGTTTCTCAGTGCTTACAGCTGTAGGACTTCTCCCGATTGCCGTTGCAGGCTGCGATATTGACGCTCTTATGGCAGGTGCTGCAAAGGCGCAGGCAGATTTCTGCGCTGATTTCGACAACAATGACTGCTACAAGTACGCCGCTTTAAGGAATATCCTCTACAGAAAAGGCAAGTCCGTTGAAATGCTCGTTTCGTATGACCCGAGCTTCGTTATGATGTCCGAATGGTACAAGCAGCTTTTCGGCGAGAGCGAGGGCAAGGACAACAAGGGTATTTTCCCGTCTGCCGCTGTATTCTCCACTGACCTGCATTCTATGGGTCAGTACATTCAGGACGGCGCAAGAATCCTCTTTGAAACAGTCGTTGATATTAAGAACCCCAAAACGGACCTTTTCCTTGAACCGGACGCTGAAAACCTTGACGGTCTCAACTTCCTTACAAATCAGAATATGTCAGTTGTAAACAGAAAGGCTTTTGAGGGTACTGTACTTGCTCATACTGAGGGCGGTGTGCCGAATATTATCCTTGAACTTGACGATACTACTGAAGAAAGCGTCGGATATATGATTTATTTCTTTGAAAAGGCTTGTGCTGTTTCCGGTTACGTTCTTGGCGTTAACCCGTTCAATCAGCCCGGCGTTGAAAGTTATAAATCAAATATGTTCGCACTTCTTGGTAAACCCGGTTACGAGGGTGCAAAAGCTGCCCTTGAAGCAAAGCTCGGTTGATTTCCGGCTTATATATCCCAAATACCATATGCCCGATGGCATCGGAAGGAGTAAAAAATTATGATTAAACTGATTACCGGTAAAAAAGGTTCCGGAAAAACAAAAATCCTTATCGACCAGATTAACGAGTCCGTAAAATCTTCAAACGGCAGTGTCGTATGCGTTGAAAAAGGCTCTACTGTAAGATATTCTATCAGCCGTAAGGTAAGATGGTGCGACACAGAATACTACAAGGTTGAAGGCTATGACGCTTTCTATGGCTTTATTGCAGGTCTCCTCGCAAGCAACTACGATATTACTGATATTTATGTTGACGGTATCTTCAGAATCGGCGGCAGAGACTATGAAGCTTTCGGCAAGATGCTTGAAAAAATTGACGCTCTTACAGGTGAAGACGCTTCTGTTATATTTACCGTATCTGCTGACGCTGACGAACTTTCCGAAAATGTAAAGCAGTTTATCAAGTAATTTTTTCAGGAAAATTTTCTGCTTTTTTCGGAAACACCTATTGACATATCCGTTTTATTGGTGTATAATATATCTTATGATGCTCTGAAAGGTCTTTTTATTTATGAAAATCAATTTAAGACAAATTTTCAATATCGTCGGTGAATCAAAGGATTTAGCCTATTCTATACCGGAAGACGAACTCTCTGCCATACATGGCTATTGCTTTTCTTCTCCGGTAGATGTCAGCGGCAGGATTTTTAACCGTGCCGGCATTGTATATCTTGAATATTCTGTCAGATTTTCCCTTTCTCTTGTTTGTGATAGGTGCATTAAGGAGTTTGACAGGGAATATGCTTTTGATTTTTCACATATCGTCGTTCAGAATATGAATGGCGACAATGATGATTACATCGTTGCCGATGGCGGGAGCATCGAACTTAATGAAATTGCTTTTACTGACCTGCTCTTACAGCTGCCTTCTAAAAATCTCTGCAAGGATGACTGCAAAGGTCTTTGTATGATTTGCGGCTGTAATCTCAATGAGTCTGATTGCAATTGTCTCAATTTCTGAGCTGTGAAGCTCTTTTGTAAGGAGGTGCCACAATGGCTGTACCAAAGAGAAAAACTTCCAAGGCAAGACGTGATAAGAGACGTTCTGCTGTATGGAAGCTTGATGTGCCGGCTATGTCCAAGTGCGACAACTGCGGTGCATATAAAGCTCCGCACAAGGTTTGCAAAAACTGCGGTTTCTATAAGGGCGTTGAGGTTATCAAGATTGACGCTTAATCGGCTTAATCCGATACATTGAGAAGGAGAGGAGGAGTTAAGTCCTGCTCTCCTTTTTTTAAAACAGGAGGATTATATGGTTGAAATCAAAAATGTTATCGGAAATTCTCCCGCTTACCGTGCCGGAATACTTCCAGCTGATATTTTGCTGTCAATAAACAATCAGGAAATCCACGACGTTCTTGACTATATGTTTTATGCCGCAGAAACTTCCATTGTTATAGAAGTCCTCCGCAACGGCGAAAAACTCCGTTTCAATATCCGGAAAGATGAATATGATGACATAGGTCTTGAATCCGAAACTTTCCTTATGGACAGCAAACAGTCCTGCCGAAATAAGTGCGTTTTCTGTTTCATCGACCAGATGCCCCCGAATATGCGTGAAACTCTCTACTTCAAGGACGACGATGCAAGACTTTCTTTTCTTCAGGGAAACTATGTAACTTTGACCAACCTTGAACAGTCCGACATTGACCGGATAATTAAAATGAAACTGAATATAAACGTTTCAGTCCATACAACGAATCCGGATTTGCGTGTAAGAATGATGAACAACCGCTTTGCCGGTGAAAAACTCAGATATATTTACCAGCTTGCCGAAAACGGTATAAAACTTAACTGTCAGATTGTGTGTTGTCCGGAACTTAATGACGGCAATGAACTCAGACGTTCCCTTAAAGACTTAGGCGGTCTGATGCCCAATATTTCAAGTATGGCTGTTGTGCCTGTCGGTCTTACAAAATTCCGTGAGGGACTGTTTCCTCTGAAAACTTTCACTCCCGAAAAAGCAGCCGAAACTATTGATATAATTTCGGAGTTTCAGGAAGTCTTTCTCGAAAAATTCGGTACAAGAACCGTTTTCCCGTCAGATGAGTTTTTTCTTATCGCAGGGAGAGAAATTCCGCCAATGGAATACTATGAGGATTTTCCGCAGTACGAAAACGGTGTAGGTATGGTGCGTTCGCTGATTGACGAGTTTGAAAAGGCTCTTGAAATTGCTGAATGGGACGGCGGTAAACGTCATATTTCTATAGCTTCCGGATATTCTGCTTATGAAACTATAAAATCACTTGCTGAAATGGCTGAGAAATATTTCCCGCTGCTGAAATGTGACGTTTACAGAATAAGAAACGACTTTTTCGGGGAAACTATTACCGTTACCGGACTTATCACCGGACAGGACTTAATCGCCCAGCTTAAAGGAAAAAATCTCGGTGACAACCTGCTTATTTCAGATTCTATGCTTATGCGTGACAACGAAATTTTTCTTGACGACCTGACCGTTAAAGATGTCGAAAACGCTTTGAATGTCAAAGTACGTTCCGTCCCAAATGACGGATATGAACTTCTTGATGCAATTATGGGAATTACTTATTGAAAATATGAAAGGAGTGCGATAAAATGATACCAGTTGTTGCAGTTGTCGGAAGACCTAATGTCGGCAAATCAACGCTTTTCAACAAAATCATAGGTCAACGGCTTTCAATAGTTGAAGATACCCCCGGAGTTACCCGTGACCGCATTTACTCAAAATGCGAATGGCGTAACAGGACATTTATGGTTGTTGACACGGGCGGCATTGAACCTGACAGCAATGACGTTATTCTGTCCCAGATGAGAAGACAGTCCGAACTTGCTATTGAAAAAGCTGATGTTATTATTTTTCTTACAGACATACGTTGCGGAGTTACTGCCGATGATTACGCCGTTGCCGAAATGCTCATAAAAAGCGGTAAGCCGATAATACTTGCTGTAAACAAGTGTGATGCTCTCGGAGAGCCGCCTATGGAATTATATGAGTTCTATAACCTCGGACTTGGAGACCCGTATCCTGTATCTTCGGTACACGGTCACGGCACCGGAGATATGCTTGACGCTGTATATGAATATCTTCCCGATACCAACGAAACAGAATATGACGAGGAATATATCAAAGTCGCTGTCATCGGTAAGCCCAACGCCGGAAAATCTTCCCTTATAAACAAAATCGCAGGAGAAGAACGTGTTATAGTTTCGGACATTGCCGGCACTACCAGAGATTCAACCGATACTGTCATTGAAAACGAATCCGGTAAATTCGTGTTTATAGACACGGCAGGCATCAGAAAAAAATCCCGTATTACCGAAAAAGTTGAACATTACAGCGTTCTGCGTGCATATATGGCGGTTGACCGTGCGGACGTATGTGTTATAATGATTGACGCTGTTGAGGGCTTCACGGAACAGGACTCAAAGGTTGCCGGATACGCCCACGAACAGGGAAAAGCCTGCGTTGTTGCTGTAAACAAGTGGGACTTGGTTGAAAAGAACGACAAGACTATGCAGGAATACAGAACTAAACTTGAAAATGATTTCAGCTTTATGTCATATGTGCCGTTTGTGTTCATTTCTGCAAAGACGGGGCAGAGAATCAGCAAGCTTTATGAACTGATAAAATATACCTTTGAACAGAACAGTATGAGAATTTCAACGGGTATGCTTAATGATGTTCTGGCATACGCCACAACAAGAGTACAGCCGCCGTCCGACAAGGGAAAAAGGCTTAAAATCTACTATATGACACAACCATCAACAAAACCGCCTACTTTTGTCACTTTCGTAAACAAGGCTGATTTATTCCATTTTTCATACAGAAGATATATTGAAAATCAGATACGCTCTACTTTCGGTCTGGAGGGAACACCCGTCCGCTTTATAGTCCGTGAGAGAGGAGGAAACGATAAATGAAAATTTTATTTGCTATTCTTATCGCTGCCGCACTTGGTTACTTTCTGGGAAGTCTCAACTTTTCAATTATAATCGTGAAAACAATGACGGGTAAGGACATTCGTGAAATGGGCAGCAAAAACGCCGGTCTTACAAATACTTACCGCTGTGCAGGAAAAACATGTGCTTTGCTGACGCTTGTCGGAGACGTTTTCAAAGGGGTGCTTGCAGTTTCTTTGGCTATGTTCGGCAGCATACTGGGAGCAGGAATAAAAGGCGATACCCAATACATAGGATATATTGCCGGAATAGGTGCTGTAATGGGACATATTTTTCCGGTATATTACGGATTCAGAGGCGGTAAAGGCGTACTTGCGGCGGCTTCGTCATTCATTATGATAAACCCGAAAGTCCTTATTGCTGTTTTAATGATTTTTATTGTTATTCTTGCAATTTCAAAATACGTTTCACTTGCTTCAATTTTTTCTGCGGCATACAGTCCGCTTGCTGTATTCGCAATGTCGTATATTGTCGACAAATGCTCACTTGGTGCAAGTATTCTGTATACTGTTCTTGTGGCTGTAATGGCTGTCACTATCATCCGGAAGCACAAGCCCAATATTGACAGGCTTATTGCAGGTACGGAAAATAAATTCATATTCAGAAAATAATATATGAGCATATCTGTAATACGGATATGCTCATTTGACACCGGAAAGGAGAAATTTTTATGGCAGATATAGTTATATTAGGTTCGGGAGGTTTCGGTCTTAGTCTTGCGGTAATGGCTGAACACTGCGGTAAACACAACGTTACAGTGTGGTCGAAATTCCAGTCGGAAATTGACGAAATCAGAACTCACGGCGAACATATCCATAAACTTCCCGGAGTACCGATTTCAGAAAGCATCGTTCTGACAAGTGACATTTCCTGTGTAAAGGGCTGTGATATGCTTATATTCGGCATACCGTCAAGCTTCGTGAGGGACGTTGCAAAAGAAGCCGCTCCCTACACTGACGATAAAATGATTATCGTCAATACCGGAAAAGGTCTGGAAGAAGGAAGTCTTGAACTTCTGAGCGACGTTATAAGGGAAGAAATAAATACAGATAAAATTGTAGTTCTGTCAGGACCTTCGCACGCCGAAGAAGTAGCAAGATGTATTCCGACAACCATAGTTGCGGCTTCAAAGAACCTTGCCGCCGCTGAATATGTACAGAAAACTTTGGCGGCTGACTGCCTGCGAATATATATAAACGATGATGTTACAGGCTGCGAAATCGGCGGTGCATTGAAAAATATAATAGCTCTTTGTGTGGGAATATGTGACGGTATGGGTTACGGCGACAACACAAAAGCCGCTTTGATGACAAGAGGTATTCACGAAATCGCACGCCTTGGTAAAGCCGCCGGTGCTAAAGTTTCAACATTCTGCGGACTTACCGGAATAGGTGATTTGATAGTTACATGCACAAGTATGCACAGCCGCAACAGACGGGCAGGAATACTTATCGGACAGGGAATATCTCCGGAAGAAGCAGTTGAAAAAGTCGGTACAGTAGAGGGTTATTTCTGTTGTAAAGTGGCATATGAACTTTCAAGGAAACTGGGAGTCGAAATGCCGATAACAGAACAGCTTAATGAAATACTTTTCCACGGCGGTGATGTGAGAAAAGCTCTCGGCAAGCTTATGAACAGACCGCAGAATTATGAAGTGTTTTAAAA
>CAMWRL010000099.1 GCA_947176685.1 uncultured Ruminococcus sp.
CTGTGACCCTCTGCTTGTAAGGCAGATGCTCTCCCAGCTGAGCTAAACCCCCACGCTTTGTTTGTGCCGCCGTTCCCTGACGACTATTATATTATATCACAACTTTTTATATTTGTCAACCCTTTTTTGAAATTTTTTTCAAAAAATTTTTTCAGAGCTTAAATCCGGCGAAAAAAGGAGGGCGAGGGTGTTTTCACACCCCCACATATGATTAGTTTTCTGAATTAACTGAAGAAATTACTTCTGCAAGAAGATTTGCCGGCAACTGCTCATAGCGTTCAAATTCAAGCGCAAAGCTTCCGAGACCTCTCGTCACCTGACGAATGTACAATGCAAAATCATGCATTTCACGCATAGGCACTTCTGCCTGAATCATAGTTACGCCATGTGTCACGGGTTCCATTCCAAGAACTCTGCCACGACGTTTATTGAGTTCGCCCATAATGTCGCCGGTGTTGTCGTCCGGAGCTGTCACTTCCAGTTTGCCTACAGGTTCAAGCATAACGGGGTCAGCCTGACGCAGTCCCTCTTTGTAAGCGATTGATGCGGCAGTCTTGAACGCCATTTCTGACGAGTCAACGGGGTGATATGAACCGTCAACAAGAATAGCTTTCAGACCCACTACGGGACAGCCGGCAAGTACGCCTTTCTTTATGGAGTCCTCAAGACCTTTCTGTACAGCTGGAAAATAGTTTTTCGGTACAGCACCGCCGAATACTTTTTCCTCAAAAACAAGCGTATCGCTTACGCAAGGCTCAAACTCAATCCATACGTGACCGTACTGACCGTGACCGCCAGACTGCTTCTTGTGCTTGCCCTCAACCTTTACTTTCTTGCGGATAGTCTCCTTATATGCAACTTTCGGCACGGCAAGATTAACGTCAACGCCGAATTTATTTTTGAGTTTGGCAACAGCAACTTCAATATGCTGTTCGCCAAGACCGCTTAAAATCTGCTCTTTGGTATTTTCATCCTGAATATAGGTAAGTGTAGGGTCTTCTTCGGTAAGTCTCTGCATACTTGTGGAAATCTTTGATTCATCGCCCTGAGCCTTAGCCTTGACAGCCATAGAGTAGCACGGCTTCGGGAAGTCCATAGCTTCAAACGAAACAACCCTTGAACTGCCGCAGAGAGTGTCTCCGGTATTGGCGGAAATCTTTGAAGCAACAACTATATCTCCGGCATATGCAGCACTTACTTCTGTCTGTTTCTTACCGCAGAGAGTACAAAGCTTTCCGATTTTTTCGGAATTTCCCGTAACAGCGTTTATGACATCGCTGTTTGAGGAAAGTTTTCCGGACATAACACGTATAAAGGACATCTTGCCGACAAACGGGTCTGCTATTGTCCTGAATACGTAAGCCGACATAGGTTCGGAAACGTCACAATTAACTTCTGAATTTTCAGCGGTTTCAACTTCGTGCGGCGCAGGAAGAAGCAGTTCAATTTCTTTCAGAAGCATATCAATTCCGGCAAGTTCAGTTGCGGACGTACATACAACAGGTGTAATAATACCTCTGTTCATACCGTCGTGAATGCCGTCAATGAGTTCTTTCTGAGTAAATTCTTCGCCTTCAAAGAACTTTTCCATAAGTTCGTCGGAAGTTTCTGCCACGGCTTCGGAAACTGCCGCAATAAGTCCGTCGATACGGTACTCGAATTTTTCTGAAATTTCAGCGGTAGGCATATCGGTTTCAACGGCATTGCCATTTGAATCGTATTTGTAAGCTTTCATTTCAATGAGGTTGACGTATGAAATGATTTTGCCGTCACTGATTACCGGAACAACAACCGGACAAACTGTAGGTCCGAATACTGTTTTGAGTTCAGTGAGGACGTTGAAGAAATTAGCGTCCTTGTCGTCAATCTTGGTAACGACAAACATCTTTGATTTACCCTGTTTTTCAGCTTCATCGTAAGCTTTTCTTGCACCGACCTTAACGCCGGACTTTGCCGAAACAGTAATCATTACAGTATCAGCCGCACGGATACCCTCAATCATTTCGGCTGCAAAGTCGAAAAGTCCGGGAGTGTCAAGCAGGTTGATTTTATAGTCATTATATTCAAAAGATGCGAGGGAAGTTCCTATTGAAATACCCCTTTTGATTTCTTCGGGGTCGTAGTCGCAGACGGTTGTACCGTCAACGGTCTTACCGAGACGGTCAGAAGCTCCAGCCTTATAAAGGACAGCTTCAGCGAGAGAAGTTTTGCCTGAACCGTTATGACCGGCAAATGCAATGTTTCTTACTTTGGTAACATCGTAGTCTTTCATGTTAAAATTCTCCTCTGGAATTAATTGAAGCAGTGCAAACTGCATACAACAATTATATAACTTTTTTGTGCAAATTGCAATAGGCAAATTTTATTTTCTACATTTTATATTATTTTTGTGCAACTGATTTGTGAATATTGCACAATACTTTTCTGTCCGGAAGCTCAAAAGAGCCGTAATCCAGTCCGACAAACATTCCGAAGTAAGCCATTCCCCATAAAATTCCGAACACAATCATTTCCGGAACGGTGTTTCCGTCAATTCTGATTATATGTGTAAGAAGTTCAACTGTTCCCATAGTCAGAAACGCATATATTATCGGCACGGCTATTATTTTAAAAGGTTTAAACGGTGTTTCAGTATATTTCATTACCTTGACGAATCTTGAGCAGTTGCCTATAATGTTGCTTGCATAGTAGGACGCTACTATTCCGTAAAAGCCGAATTTCGGCACAAATATCAGCACAACAGAAATCCTTACTGCATACTCCGCAAGGTAGTTGAGCGACGAAAACCCTTGTAAGCCCATACCTTTTATGAGGGCTTCGAGAATAATCTCCATATATATGAACGGCACTACTGGTGCAATAATGGTTATCATTTTTCCGGCAAGTTCTCCGCCGCCAAGAAGTTCCCCGATACTGTCCCCGAATCTCATCAGCACTGCCCCTGCAAATACTGCAAATATCAATGTATATCTTGTCAGCCGTCCGGTAAGGCTTTTTATACGTTCCCTGTTGCCGGAAGCCTTTGCCCGTGCCGATTCGCTGACTATTATTCCCGACATCGAACACAACACCACTGACGGAAAAAATAATGTAGGAATTACTATCGCTTCAAATATTCCGAAACGGCTCAGTGCTTCGTTGACGGAATCGCCGTTCTGACGGAGACACATAGGTATCAAAGCATCATTCGTACTGCTGAGTGCGGACGTTAAAATACTTCCGCCCATTATCGGAAAAGCATATGTCATATATTTTCCGAAATCAAGCGAACACTTTCCGGAATATTTCTGGCGGCTTTTTGCAAACATCACTAGACAGTACCCCAGTGAGAATATATTTCCGGCAATGATTCCTGCTATCATTATGCGGCAGACTGAATTTTCATCTGGACTTTTTGCAGTAAGAGTCATAACTATTATTACCAGAGATTTTATAATAAATTCAATTATGTCTCCCGCTGCCGATACTGACGACTTCCGGCAGGCATTGAAATAACCTTTGAAGCAAGCCGCAACAGCTCCCGAAACAAGTGCAACGGGCATAAACTTTATAGCTTCTTCCATTTCCGCACCGCTGAAAAACTTATTGCTCAGAGGTTCGGCAAACGCAAACAGCACAACTGAAACCGTTGTACTGAGCATAAGGCAGAGTTTTATTCCGTGTACAAGAATCCTGTTAGGGTTGGAGTTGGTTTTCCCCATTTCTTCGGACACCAGACGGCTTACACATAAGAATGCGTTGCCGTTGGAAAGTATTCCAGCAAGTCCAAGAAAAGACCCCGTAAGTGTAAGTATACCGATAGCTTCTGCACCAAGCTGTCGGGTTATGAATACATTCAGCAGCAGTGCCGCCGTGTCAAGAAATATCTGCATAAGCGTAAGCAGTACAGTGTCTTTTATAAGTCTGTTTTTGAAAATCATTTACATTCCCCCTGTTCATATAACATTCTATGGGGGAAGTCCGCATTTAATGACAAAACTTGTGCCGCAACTGTGATTTTCCCGAAACACCGCAAAAAGCAACCGCCGGTTGACAAACTGACAAGCCGGATTGATTGCATTATAGTGGGGTTTATGTTAGAATAAGTACAGTAAAAAATTCACAGGAGGTATTCTATATGATACTTGCAGACAAGATTATTGAACTCAGAAAAAAGGCTGGTATGTCTCAGGACGAACTCGCCGAAAAAATGGACGTAAGCAGACAGTCCGTGTCAAAATGGGAGGGCGCACAGTCGATTCCCGACCTTAACAAGATACTTAAACTTTCGGAAATCTTCGGCGTAAGCACCGACTACTTATTAAAGGACGACTTTGAAAAACCTGCTCCGGAGTTTTCCGAAACCCTCACCGACAGTAAACCGCTTCGCCGTGTCTCTATGGAAGACGCAAACAAATTTCTTGACATCAATGCACGCTCAGCATTTAAAACGGCTTTAGGTGTTGCACTTTGTATATTGTCACCCGTTCCAATAACTATTCTTTCAGAAATATCAGTTATAATTTCAAACACTTTAGGAACTGTATTTTTGTTTATTATGGTTGCCATAGCAGTCGGACTTTTTATTTCAGCAGGTGCAGACAAAAAGCCTTTCAGTTATCTTGAAAAAGAAGATATTGATACGGCTTACGGTGTTGACGGAATGCTTAAAGAAAAACAGTCCAAATTTTCGCCCATTCACACAAAAGATTTAATTATAGGTGTTGCACTTTGTATACTTTCGCCTGTACCCTCATCTTTCGCAGGCACAATGTTTTCTGAAAGCGATTTTCTGAACTGTATAGGGGCAGGCTTGTTACTTATAATGGCGGCTATTGGCGTATTCTTAATTGTAAAAACGTCCTTAATAAAAAACGGCTTTTCAAAGCTTCTTGAGGAAGACAGATTCACCCGTAAAAAGAAATCCAGAGAAAAAGAAAACGGCGTTATTGTCGGAAGCTACTGGCTTATTATCACAGCCGGATATTTAGCATACAGCTTTATAACTGGCAACTGGGGAGACAGTTGGATTGTATTTCCGGTTGCGGCTATTCTTACGCCGATTGTACATAATATAGAAAAACATATCAAATCAAAATAAAAACAAAGGGACTGTAAAAAGTCCCTTTTTTACTATTTATTCAGAAGTCTTTCAAGCATTACCCTGCGGCAGTCCTTTTCAAGCTTGTCATCAAGCTTGGCAAGCTTAACCGGAGTATCTGATTTTCTGTTGATACAGTAGCTAATCATATAGTCTGAAATCTCCGGATTCTTTGCAAGCATAGGTCCGTGCAGATACGTTGCTATGACATTTTTTTCGCAATAGCCCTCAGCAGGACTTTTTGAGCAGTTGCCGTTGCCGTAAATCACTGTCCCGAATGGTTTTTTAATGCCCTGAGTCTGTCCGCCGTGATTCTCAAAGCCCACTACTTTAACGGGTTTGCCGGTGATTTCAGTCTGTACAACTATATTTCCGATACAACGCTTTTTACGGCTTGACGGTGCAACAGTGAAATAGTCAAAAAGTCCTAAACCTTTGATTTCATTTCCGTCTGCGTCACGGTAATACTTACCCATAAGCTGA
The DNA here is from genome assembly GCA_947176685.1 of uncultured Ruminococcus sp. GTDB lineage: Bacteria > Bacillota > Clostridia > Oscillospirales > Ruminococcaceae > Ruminococcus. Next base: position 5,564 of record CAMWRL010000099.1, read on the forward strand.
TAACCGCCGCATATCAGAAACAGAAAACTGCCGTTTTTGTAAGCCTTTCTGATACCGTCACGGCATTTCAGGAGGTCGGCGGAAATATGCTGTTGTTCAAGGTCTGCGCCGCCGCCTATATAAATCAGGTCATATTCCGGAAAATACGGCATATCATCGCCGATTGAATACTTGTCCACTGTACAGTCAATATTGCGTTTCCGGCAGCGGTATTTCAGGATTTCCATATTGCCGCTGTCGCCGTACAGGTCAAGCATATCTGCGTACATATGCAGAACTTTTATTTTACTCATTATTTTTTCCTCCGTTTTCGGAATAACGTTTCAAAGCCCGTCTTGTAGGCTGTACGGCTGTATAGTTGGCTATCACAAATTTCCTGCCCTCTGTCCGTGCAAGTTCCGCTACAGCTTCGTCCAAGTCCGGATGTACTGTTATTTTTTCGGGGTCATATCCGGAGCATTTTATTCTTACGGCAATGTCATATGCCCTTGTACCGGAAGTCACAACTCTTGTCACCCGTTCAAAGATACTGAAATTTATGTCCCATATCCACGAAACGTCCAGACCGTCGGCTACGTTGTCGTTAAGTACGAATAACAGTTCTTTATCGCCGTTCATTTCGTTCATTACACGGAGCGTCATATTAGCACCTACCGGATTTTTTGCAAGGTTAAGAGTGGCTTTTCTGTCACCTAACATAAAAGTCTCCATACGACCGTTATTGACAGTATACTTTGAAATAACGCTGTCGGTGATTTTCGGCTTGATGTTATAGAGTTTCGCAACACCTGCAACAGCGGTCATATTATAGATATTATATATGCTGTTGAGCTTCGGGGAATACTGATGCTTGTCCGCTGTAAAGACGGGCTTTTCAAGGTCAATATTGCTTGCCGTAATATATGGCTTATAATCGCCGAACTTACAGTTTTTACAGATAAACTTTCCTATATGCGAATACTGATAATACTCATATTCAAGAGGCTCTCCGCAGAACGGGCAGAAACGTCCCTCAGAAGCTTCAAAGATTTTTTCAGTAGCAAATTTATAGGGTTCAGCGTGGAAGTACTTGACATTTTTGTTTTTGGGGTTGGCACGCCCTAAACGTGCAGTGTTGGGGTCATCGCCGTTGAGAATGAGATTCCCGTCAAAAGTCTTGCAGAAGCCGTTGATTTTCTGAATAAGAGTTTCCATTTCGCCGTTGCGGTCGAGCTGGTCACGGAAGAAATTCAGGACAACCAGAGTTTCAAGCTTCATCTGGGAGTACACAACAGGTA
>CAMWRL010000100.1 GCA_947176685.1 uncultured Ruminococcus sp.
TGTCTTTTATTATAGCACACGTTTCCGGAAATGTCAATTATTTCCGTGAAAAAATCAGATTTTCCGTTGACAAGAAAACTACATTATTATATAATGTATAAAAATGTATAAAGCGGTCACGTACTGACACGTTATAAAATCCGAAACTGATTCCGTACAAACAGAACAGCGTGTTTGCAGGCAACGAAAAAATCAGTCGTTAAGAAAAGGAAAATGCTTTAGCTGAGGTAAAGTTTTTCCTTTTTATTTTTTTTCGAATATATATAAACAGTTACATTATAAAAATAAATTACCGACTGTTTGTGTGCTTTTGTCGTTTTTTAATGCGATTTTTCGGAATATGTTAAAATCGTTGATAAATATTTGTTAAAGTTTACAATTGAAAAAAATCCGTAAACATGATACAATATATAATATGCCAACTGTAAATTTATTTCCGGACTTTTCAATGAAAACTATTTGTAAAGTCATACGAGAAATTTACCGAAAGTAAAACAGCCGTTCAGTTACGGCAGATTGGAGTATTTTTATGTCAAACAAACAGGTTAATCCCCTTATGGAAAAAATCTCTCAGGCATTCCCCGAAAAACTTCACGCTCTTTACAGCGTGTCTCCGGAAGAAGCTTCCGACAAGCAGATTTATCACGTTCTGTCTTCTATAATTGTCGAAATCCTTGGCAGCAAAAGACAGACTTTTATGAATCATACCCATTCAGTAGGCGGTAAGCAGATTTATTATTTATCAATGGAATTTCTTATGGGACGTTCCCTTAAAACAAACCTCTATAATCTTGGTATTGTTGACGATGTAAAGGCTATGCTTGCACACTCCGGCATCAACCTCGATAAAATCTATGACCAGGAACCTGATGCAGGTCTTGGCAACGGCGGTCTCGGACGTCTTGCAGCCTGCTATCTTGACGCTCTCGCAACTACCGGTTTTCCTGCAATGGGTCATTCCATATGCTATGAATATGGTATCTTCCAGCAGAAGTTACAGGACGGCTGGCAGACTGAACTTCCTGACAACTGGCTTCCGGGCGGTTCTGTATGGCTCGTACCCAAGCCCGAACTCTCTATTGACGTTCACTTCGAGGGCGACCTTCAGGAATACTGGGACAGTCAGTCTCACTACATTTCCCACGTAAATTACAGCACTGTTATAGCTACTCCTTATGATATGTACGTTTCCGGTTACGGTTCAGAGGGCGTTTCTGTTCTCCGTCTCTGGTCTGCAAAAGCTCCCGGCTTTGATATGGAAATGTTCAATCAGGGCTTCTATGACAAGGCTATCAACCAGAATGCTATCGCAAACGCTATTTCAAAAATCCTTTATCCTAACGATAACCACCAAGAGGGCAAATCCCTCCGTCTCCGTCAGCAGTACTTCCTCTGTGCCGCATCAGTGGGCGATATTGTAAACAACCACATGAATGTTTACGGCACTCTTGAAAATCTTGCTGACAAGGTGGCTATCCATATCAACGATACACATCCGACACTTGCTATTCCGGAACTCATGCGTATACTTCTTGACGACTGCGGCTACTCATGGGAAAAATCATGGGACATCGTTACAAGAACTTTCGCATATACAAACCACACCGTTATGGCTGAAGCTCTTGAAAAGTGGGACGTTAATCTCGTCAAGACCGTTATTCCGAGAATTTTCTCAATCATTCTTGAAATCAACAAAAGATACTGTCAGTCCCTTATGGAAAGCAACGACAACGACAGCGCAAAAACAACCCGTATGTCAATCATCAAGGACAATCAGGTGCATATGGCTACTCTTTGTGTTGCGGCTTCACACAGCGTAAACGGCGTTTCAAAACTCCACTCCGAAATCATCAAGGATTCTGTTTTCCATGACGAATTCTGCAATACTCCCGCCAAGTTCAAGAACGTTACAAACGGTATCGCTTACAGAAGATGGATTTACCAGTCCAACAAGGGTCTTACAGACCTCCTGACCGAAACTATCAGCGACAAGTTCATAAAGGACGGCGCAGAACTTGAAAAGTTCAGGGCATATCAGGACGATACGGCTGTACTTGAAAAGCTTACCGCTGTAAAGAAAGAAAACAAAAACAGATTCTCAAAGTATGTAAAGTACAATACAGGAATTGTCCTCAATACAGACAGCATTTTTGACGTACAGGTAAAACGTCTCCACGAATACAAGAGACAGCACCTCAATGTTATGAATATCCTTGCTGACTATGCTTATCTGCTCCAGAATCCGGACGCTGATTTCACTCCCAAAACGTATATTTTCGCTGCCAAGGCTGCTCCCGGATACTATCTTGCCAAGCAGATTATCAAGATGATTTGGGCTATCTCCGAAGAAATCAGAAAGAATCCCCGTATCAATCAGAAACTTCAGGTTATCTTCCTTGAAAACTACTGCGTAACTCTTTCCGAACTTCTTATGCCTGCTTCCGAAATCTCTGAACAGATTTCACTTGCAGGTACGGAAGCTTCCGGTACTGGCAACATGAAGTTTATGCTCAACGGTGCTGTTACTCTCGGTACTCTTGACGGCGCAAACATCGAAATCAACGAAGCCGCAGGTGAAGGCAACAATATTATCTTCGGTATGAGAACAGAAGACGTCAACGCTCTCAAGGCAAGAGGTTATAAACCTGTTGAGTACTTCAACAATAATCCTCTCATTCACGAAGCTATTGAACGCATGTATCACGGCATCAACGGCTGTACTTTCAATGACGTTGCAAACTCCCTCAAGGACGTTGACCCGTATATGGTTCTTGCAGACTTTGATGATTACAGACGCGCGCAGAAATTCAGTACAGAGTGCTACAACGATACTATGAAGTGGGCTAAGATGTCACTTAACAATATCGCTGGTGCTGGTATCTTCTCAGCCGACCGTGCTGTTACAGAATACGCAGACAATATCTGGCACCTCAGATAATTTAACAGCTGCCCGATTAGAAACAAGGGGACGAATTAATTTTCCGTCCCCTTTTATTTAAATTTTTTAGGAGTGATTTTTTATGAAGCCAATCTATGATACATGGAATCTTAATTACAAGTCCATTTTCGGTGCAATAAAACAGGGCGAAACCTGTGATTTTTCGATAAGACTTCCAAAAAATATAAGTCTTGACTTTCCGCCGGTGCTTATACTTTTCAGAACGGGTTTCAAGGAACGTTTCCTCAATATGGAGCTTACCGAATCCACTGACGAGGACAACGTTTACACCACAAGCTACAAGCCCCGTTATACTGATGTGCATTATTATTATTTTTCATATACAAGCGGCGGTATACGTCACTACATCAAAAAAATAAACTGTCACGAAGGCAATATTGATTACGGCGACCTGTTTCAGCTTACGGTATACGCCAGAGATTATGAAACTCCGGATTTCCTCAAAGGCGGCGTAATGTATCAGATTTTCCCTGACCGTTTCTGCAAAAGCGGAAAAGTCCATGAAAACGTACCGACCGACCGTGTTATACGTGATGACTGGGGCGGTACACCTCTTTATAAACCCGACCATAACGGTCATGTCTGGAATAACGACTATTTCGGCGGAGACTTTGCCGGAATACAGTCAAAACTTGGTTATCTGAAAGATTTGGGAGTAACATGCATATATCTTAACCCGATATTCGAGTCACACGAAAATCACCGTTACAACACCGCAGACTATATGAAAGCTGACCCGCTGCTCGGCACTAACGACGAATTTGAGGAACTCTGTAAAGAGGCTGAAAAATACGGTATATCGGTTATTCTGGACGGCGTATTCTCACATACCGGTGCGGACAGCGTTTATTTCAACAAGTTCGGCAGATACGAAAACAAAGGTGCTTATAATACTCCGGAAAGTCCGTACTATGAATGGTACAGCTTTATCAACTATCCTGACGTTTATGAAGCTTGGTGGGGTATTGATACTCTTCCGAACGTATGGGAAAACAATGAGAGTTACACGGAATTTATCTGCGGTGAAGAAGGCGTGCTGAATTACTGGCTTTCCAAAGGTGCAGCCGGTTATCGTCTGGACGTTGCTGACGAACTTCCCGACAAGTTCCTTATAAATCTCCGCAAGAGCGTGAAGAATTATGGCAAGGACAAAATCGTTATCGGCGAAGTATGGGAAGACGCTTCAAGTAAAGAAAGTTATGGCGTAAAACGCCGTTATCTGCTCGGCGAACAGCTTGACTCTGTTATGAACTATCCTTTCCGTGAAGCTATAATAAACTACGTCAAGGGCGGAAGCGTGAAGAATTTCATATACTCAGTAATGACTATTATTGAAAATTACCCGAAGCCTACGATTGATGTGCTTATGAACTTTGTTTCCACACACGATATTGAACGTGCAATTAACCGTCTGGGCGGCGAAAACTGTGATGACAAAAACAAGGACTGGATGGCTGAAAAATATCTCAACGAACAGCAGTACAATAATGGTAAGAATCTTCTTAAAGCTGCTATGGCACTGATGTTCTTCCTGCCCGGAGTACCAAGTATTTATTACGGCGATGAAGCAGGTTTACAGGGCTACAAAGACCCGTTCAACCGTCGCTGCTATCCGTGGGGCAATGAGGACAAGGAGCTTATTGAATATGTTTCAGAATTAAGCCGTGTAAGAAAGTCCATACCCAATATGAAGTACGGCAGGACTTACTTTACGCTCAACGACAACGAAATTATTGATGAACGTGTTGTATCGTTCACAAGACAGGGAGATACGGACGCTATTATTTTCGTAAACAGAAGCTGTGATGATATTGTTTTTGAAAATATTCAGGAGCTTATGCCTCGTTTCAGGGACTTTGCGTCTATGTACGGCGAATTTGAAAACAATACAGTTAAAATAAAGCCTTATAGTTATACAATCGTTTCCGCAAAATTCATAGGCTGATTACAGAATTTACAGCGGTTCTCTACGGAGAGCCGCTGTTTATTTTTTGAAAAATATTGAAGCTTTCAATAACATTTTTTAACGAATCCGCAAATTGCGGATTGCAGATAATTATTTGCATACCGGTTAAATATTTATTTAAAAAAATTATTATATATAAATTCCAGACCCTTGGCAAAAACACTGCTTGACATATCAAATAATGTTTTTATTATGTTGTCTGATTTGTTTTCAAGTATATTCACTTTATTATCCAACGAATTTATTTTCTGTTCCAGAAGTTCAAGCTTTTCTATTATCAGTGCATCATTATTAGATGTTATCATTTTTCTTGTCCGGAAATAATTATCAACAAGAAAGTCATACACCTCCCATGCCTTTTCTGTATTGAGGCTCTTTGCATGAAGCAGTGCGCCTTTTTCTGTCCAGAGGTAAAGAGTGTGTATGTTTTTGGGCGAATACGCAAATTGCGTATTCGCTCTAAACTCTTTAAGAGCCTTACCTGTCAGACAATAAAAATGCTTGCCCTCAATAAAATGCTCTCTGTTTCGGTTGAAGTTTTCTGAAATACGTCTGCTGTCTGTGCCATAAGCCTCCGCAAGCTGTGCGGTCGTAAGTACACGCTGTTCGTTTTTCTCAATCGGGGTCGGGTTGAATTTTTCCATTTTTTAAATATTCCTTTCGTAAAAAAATTTTTTATACAATAATAAAACTGTCAATAACAAAAGTTACCAACAGTGAAAAAAATCTTGACAAAACAATCCCTATATGATATAATAATACAGTCATAGGGCGTATTGTTCACAAGCTATTACAAAGTTATTCTGGTAACTTCTGTTTTGGTGTCCGGTTCAGGTTTGCCGACCTTTTCCGAACGGTGGGCATTATGCCCTATATCTATAATATCACATAATACATATATTGTCAAGTTATATTTTTCCGTCAGAAAAACAGGCTGACTGTACTGCCTTTTATTATAAGTTTTATATTTTTGTGCAATTTGTGAATTTGAGGAAGTTCCAGCATCTTCAGGCAGGTGAGAATGTCACTTTAGCAGGTTCTGTATTACTTTCATTAATGTATCGAAGTACGGAACAAGTGATTTTGCCGTTTCACTTACTGACTTTACAATAATATTTTCTGTCTTTTTGTCGAATTTGTAAAATTTTTGAATTTTTTATTCAGTTTCTTTGTTTCCTTATGTATGGAATCTATTTTGTTTTCCAACAGCTCCAGTCTCTTATATATACCCTTATTACAGGATACGGTCTCGCTCATTGCAAGTGTTACAGCCTTGACTATTACTTCCTCGATGTTGATGTCTCCGTAACTTCCTGTACGTCTGATTTCCGGAAGCACCTCATCAAAGACCCACACTTCAAAGCGTTCTGCTTCCGGCAGTCTGCTGTGCGTGATAAGCCTGTACACATTTCCCTCCGTGATGAATTTCATTTCAACCACCTGTTCAGTAGTTTTTCCATACTGATTTGTAGTTTTGGAGACCCCGTCGTGTTTCACGACCCCGTCTGATTTGCAATGTCTTGAAAGTGCATCTCTTGTATTGTTGTAGCCGAGAGCCTTAGCAACGTCCGCACCGCAGAAAAGCACCTTTCCGTCGTCTGTTCTGAGAGTTCTTACAGTACCAAATTCGGCACTGTTGAAAACTTCCATTTTGTTTTCGTTCATAAAAAATTATTCCTTTCTGTTTACTTTTAGTACTTGTTCTCATAGAAAAAATATGGTATAATAAAGATATGAAAAACGAATAT
>CAMWRL010000101.1 GCA_947176685.1 uncultured Ruminococcus sp.
CCGTAAAGTGTACCGTTCTGAAGCGCAACGCCGTTTTTATCGTAATAATAGGAAGTATCACGTATTCCGTTGCAGAGACCGTCACCAAGCTGCGGATTGACAGGAGTACTTTCCGTAACTGTAATCGTACCTGAAATAACTTCTATTTCATCGGGCGCATAGATATGGAAAGCCGTTTTACCCGATTCAACTGCATAAATACTGTTGGTTGTACCGCTGGAAGCGTTAAAACCGTTTGTGATGCGTGCAACGGAGATGTCATCAATATACATTTTGCATTTCAGTTCGTCACCGAGAATATTCCGTGGTGTGACGACGAATCGTTTCTGGAAACCCTGCTCAATTGTGATTTCCTCGTCCCACTGCGCTACCTCAAGACGCTGTTCCATTGTGATTTGCGGCATATCATCAAGTGTACAGTTTTCAAGATTCATCTCCTTGACAAATGAAATATCCGTAATCGGAACAGAATGCATTTGCAGGTCGGTAAGCTTGGGAAGATTCTTTACTGTAGAATAGTCTGTAATACTTCCGCCGGTTACGCAAAGCATTTTGCAATTATCAAGATATTCAAACCACGATAAGTCACTTATTCCGTCCATATCAATAATCAGACGGTCTGTTTTCCGCAATTCCTCCTCTGTGACAATGCCGTCCTGATTCGGGTCGCAAATCCATGTAGTTTCCAGCAGTTTTTCATATACAGCAGGCTCTACTTCAACAGGAACGGGAGTATCAGCAAATGCCATTATACTTGTACCGGAAAGAACAGTCGTAAGGCTGCATAATGCAGCTATCATTTTCTTCAATGTGCTATCCTCCTGTTTTTCTTCTTATTATTTGTATTTTGAAAAATATTCTTCTACAGAATAATTTTTGCTATTTTGTACATAATCTACCGGATTATTATTATGAGTTATTACTTTTCCATTTTCGCCAATAGAAAAAGTTGTACTGAAAATGTGGAGTTCCTTCTCTGATAAGACATATTTTCAGGTTATTTTTCATTTTATGAGTTCTTTTTTCATAAGGCATAAGTCAAAAACGTCAAGCCTGCCGTCACCGGAAAAATCTGATTCTTTCCAGTTTTTCAGTTTTGTATCAGGAACGCCGAGCAGCCACTTTTGCAGTGTAATGACATCAGATACGTCAAATTTACCGTCCATATCCACATCGCCGGATATTGTTTCGATTTGCTGCTGTTCAGACGGAACGACTTCCTCAAACGCCTTTGTTTCAAAGCAATACTGCCATATACTGCCGTCAGTCGTCATAAAATAGGCATATACTGTACCGTTGTCATCTTTTCTTGCGGCGATATAACTGTCCACATCTGCGAAAGCGGCTTTGTTTCCGTCATATTCCAGACAGAGAACATTATCATTTGTCAGATGATAATTGTATTCATTTTCCGGCGAAATATAACCGCCTGCTGAACCGCTATAATTAAATTCAAGCACAAACCGTCCTGCTGTTTTATAATCGGGATTGCTGATATTATCGTCAGACAGAACGACTTTTGAAGCAGTACCGGCACGGTATGCTGTTCCGTCCGAAGTGATATGAACACAGCCATAAACATTTCCGCCGCTGTAATGGCGGTAGCCGACAAATACAACATCTTCCGCACATTTTTTGGCAGAAGGTTTTCCGCCGACACGGCGTACAACTTCCCATAGTACCTTATTTTCATCAATAAAATAGCTGTGATAGGAGTCCGTGACATTCATAATACCAGTTGCAAATGCCTGATAACCGATAGTAGTGTTTTCGTCTTTCTTCAACTCAATCTGTACCAGTTCCCCTGTATCGGATATGAAATTCATTGACGAGTTTTCAAGGAAACGGCTGAATCCATTGTAGATAAGCTCGACCATATACTGACCTTTTACACGATGTATGGAGTATACATCGCCGGAATCGGTTATACACATACCACGACCAATTGTTTTGAAATGAAGTCCGTCCGTACCAATGACCTTTTCACCATTGACTTCAACAGTTCCGTCATTATAGAGTATCGTTTCTATTGTAATAAATTCTCCGGTTTCATCGTAAGTATAATCTCTATCAAAGCTGGCTGTATTTTCTGCGATTACTTCAGACTTTCCGCCTTTCAGTCTGTAGAGAGTGCCGTCTTTCAGTATAACTTTATCAGCAGACGAATAAAACGTTGAATCGTATACCTGCGGCATAGACTGTCCCTGTACGGACGGCAGAACTGTGGCTGATGTTTCAGCGACATTGATACGTCCTCTGTGAATTTCCTTATCATGCAGTTTCAGGACATATTCTGTAGAGCCTGCGCTTTTTCCGAAAACAGACACAGCGCAGACTTTTGCAGGATTATCCATTACTGCGTCATAAACTGCAACCGAAGTATCAGCAATTTCAAGCGTCAGTTCTTCATAAGTAAACATACCTGTTGGTGTTGCGCCAATCATATCGGAATAGCCTACAGAAGTATCAGCATCGTGAAATTTCATAATATCAATTTTCTGTTCGTCCGTGATTTGCTCCAGACCAACAGCATAAAACGTCATAAGGTTCATATCCTTTGCAAAGGAAATGTCTGTAACATTGGGCATATCGCTTAACTGCAATTTACTCAGCGTTCTGAACTGTGATAAAAACGAGAAGTCCGAAATACTGCCGTTGCAAAGAAACATAGACTTCGGCTGTTTCAGACGTTTAAGGAAATCAACAGAATCAATGCTGTCAAGGTCAAGGTTGATATAAGTTGAATTACAGTATTCCTCCTCGGTTATTACTCCGTCTTCGTTGGCATCTGTAGTGCATTTTTCCAAAAGCTGTTGATAAATAGAATCAGGCAAGTCAACGGGCTTTGGTGTGTCATCTGCATAAGTTGCAGGTGCATTGACGGACAACAGAACAGAAGCCGCCAGTACTGTTGAAAAGATTCGTTTCATATATAAATCCTCCGTGTTTGTTTTATAAATTATGCGCATACACGAAATATTTTCGTGCTGTCTTACAGTAAAATTATAACATAAAAGTTTTAATTTGTCAAGTATCAGCGATATTTTGTAATATTTTGTAATGTTATGTAATAAACCGTACAGAATTACGGTTCAGAAGTCTGTACGGTTTATCAGTATGTTATGTTATGCTTTCGAGCTTTACACGGAGTTTATGTATAATCTTTTTTTCCAGACGGGATATATATGACTGCGAAATACCTATCTGTTCAGCAACTTCCTTTTGTGTTTTTTCCTTGCCGTCAATAAGTCCGAAACGCATTTCCATTATTTCACGTTCACGGCTGCCGAGTTCCGCAACTGCATTGCGTAAAATTTCACGTTCGGCTTCTGTTTCTATCCCCTTGTTTACAACATCCTCCTCAGTTCCCAGAACGTCCGACAATAATAATTCGTTTCCGTCATAATCTATGTTGAGGGGTTCGTCTATTGAAAGGTCGTTGCGATACTGCGAGGACTTCCGCAGAAACATAAGTATTTCATTTTCAATGCACCTTGACGCATATGTGGCAAGCTTTATGTTTTTTGTAGGACAGAAAGTATTTACAGCCTTGATAAGACCGATAGTCCCTATAGAAACCAAATCTTCAAGACCTATTCCGGTTGACTCGAATTTCTTCGCTATATATACAACGAGTCTGAGATTATGTACAATAAGCCTGTTGCGTGCGGAGGGGTCATTTTTTATAAGACCCTCAAAAACCTCTGCTTCTTCCTGTCCCGAAAGCGGCGGCGGCAGAGTGTCCGAGCCGTTTATATAAAAAACGTCTCCACTGAATATGTCCCTGAACTTTTCAAGGATTATTTTCATAATATTCATAATTATTCTCCTGTTCTGTATTATCTTTTTAAAAGCTTCGGGTTGAAAATAGCATTTCCGGAATTTTCGCCCAGTCCTATAACAGCGTCAACTTTTTTTCTTTCACCGCTGAGACTGTTTTTTATTAAAACTTCGTCCGGTCGGAAAACTTCAATAAATCCGCTGTCTGAAATGGTTGAACAGGGCAGTATCCGAAAACCTTTCGGCGGACTGTCTCCGTCCGTGATGCCACTGAACTTTTTTTTATCGCACACTATCACCGGCGAACCTGAAAAGAAGTCCGTCAATGAATTTCCGGTGTCTGCCAGACCGTCAAGGGTTATAATTCTGTTGCTGTACTTTATCAGAACACTATAACAGTCCGTACCGTCGGGAGTGCGGTCAAGGAAGTTTTCCGCAAGATTTACCGCAAAATACATTACAGCGGTTGTCACGACAAGCAGCAGGAGTGAAAAATCCACATAAAAATAAGAGTTGTTGAAATGTACAAATTCAGGTTTCAGCCACGAGTAAACCGCATACACTGTACCGGCAAGTATGAAGTTTGCGGAAAAAAATGAAGCAGTATTTATAAAAAGACGTTTTTTTCCGTGAAATCCGAACGCCATTATTACAATTGTTACTGCTGCAAATAACTTTATGGAAATATTCAGCAGCGGATTTATATGCGGTGCAAGTATAAGCAATGAGTAAAGACTTCCATAGACGGCGGATATGATACATTTTCCGGCACTCAGCGGCGAATGCGTAAGCCTTGCGGTGATACGCAGTAAAAAATAGTTTACATAGATGTTGAGTACAATCAGGACGTCAATATAAATAGTTTGCATGGCACACCTCCCATAGACCTGCAATTACTTGTCTGTATTTATTATAATGCATACATACGGCGAAATATGTCGTAATTGTGTGCCTGTCACAAAAAAATGCAGTCCCTCAGGACTGCACTGTTTTATGGCAGAAACGGTAATATTATTACACCAAGTAACATAAGAATTGCAACTATAAGAACAGCAATTCTTTTTGCTTTGGTTTTTTCATGGTTGTTACTGCTCAACTTCTATCACCTCTCAGTGTTTATTTTTTACACGTTTTTTACGGTTGGGAATGTAGTCACTGTAGACTTCAGATTTTTTCCTGTTACCGTAAGCACGGCTTCGGCGGTCAAATTTCGGTTTATCCTTGCTGTCAGGACGTTTTCCACGTATTTCCCTGACTGCTCCTGTATAGAGTTTTACTTCAACCTGATTGCCGTTGATTTTCATAGGATTGGTACTGTCAAGTATGTACTCCGTTTCGTTTTCCGGAATCTCAACGGTTGTATGAGTATCGAATATATCAATTTTTCCGAAATCACGACCGGACATTCCGGTTGCATCAACCAGCGCACCCAGAATAAAGTTAGGTGCGATACGTTTATTGCGACCTATGTTGATGTCAACTTTAACTGTCTTTGCGCCTTTTCTGCCTTTTTTAAGCGGTCTGGAATGTTCAAATTCCGGAAGTGCTTCAATTTCGGCGTTGAGTTTACCGGAAATGATTCTTGCGGCGGCTTCACGGTAGTCAATGCCCATTTCTGCGAGCCTGTCAAGAATGCTGTATGCTTCGTGCGAAACGTTGTCAATACCAGTAATTTCATTGATGATATTGTCTTTTTTGACAGCGACTATTTCGGATTTTGTGGGGAGGCTTTTTTCCTGTATAGTGGCTTTGGTGTACTTTTCGATTTCACGGAGTTCATAAAACTGCTTTCTTCCGCTTATGAGCGTGTAAGCCGTTCCGGTTCTTCCGGCACGACCTGTACGACCTATGCGGTGAATATAGTATTCATTATCCTGCGGCAAATCGTAGTTGAAAACAGCATCAACGCCAGTTACATCAATACCCCGTGCGGCAACATCTGTTGCAACAAGTATTTCGACTGCCCTGTTCTTGAAAGCGTTCATAACCTGAGTACGTTGAGACTGTTTCATATCACCGTGGATTCCCGAAGCTCTGAATCCTGCTTTTATAAGTTCTTCGGTGAGGTCATCAACCATTTTTTTCGTATTGCAGAAAACCATAGCAGACGACGGAGAATACGCCGCTAAAAGAAGTTTAAGAGCGTCTGTTTTTCTGCCCATAGCAACTTCAAAGTAAAACTGCTCAATAAGTTCAACGGTTTTCTGGGCGGACTTTATTTTTATGTGTATGGGATTTTTCTGGTATTTTTCAGTTATGGCAAGAATTGCCGGCGGCATAGTTGCGGAAAACAAAACAGTCTGTCTTTCTTCCGGAACGTCTGAAAGTATGGATTCAATATCTTCACGGAAACCCATATTTAACATTTCGTCCGCTTCGTCAAGTATTATACAGCGCAGATTGTTTAATTTAAGGGTTTTACGTCTCATATGGTCCATTACACGACCGGGAGTGCCTATTACAATATTTGCGCCACGTTTAAGCTCGTGAATCTGTTTTTCCATACTTGCGCCGCCGTAAACGGATACAGCCTTTACAATTTTCTTGTACTTTGCGAACTTGCGTATTTCCTCGTGAGCCTGCATAGCGAGTTCTCTTGTCGGACAGAGTATAAGTACGGTTGTATTATTTTTGTCAGCATCTGTAACGCTTTCTACGGCAGGTATTCCGAAAGCCGCAGTTTTGCCCGTACCGGTGTTTGAACGTCCAATAACGTCATTTCCCTCCAGAAGCGGCGGGATACTTTGCTGTTGGATTTCGGTCATTTCCGTAAAGCCGAGTTCCTCAACAGCCCTGATAAGTTCCTGTGATAAATTCAATTCGTTAAAATGCATTATATTTCCTTTCATTTAAAAACAGTCTTATAATA
>CAMWRL010000102.1 GCA_947176685.1 uncultured Ruminococcus sp.
CAATAAAAAACACCACCTTTCGGACGGCTCGTCCCGCATAAAAAAGAAAATCGCTGTCTTAGGCGGCTCGACAACCAACGATGTTGTATCGGCTCTTGAATTATTCCTGCTGAACTTCGGCATAGAACCGGAATTTTACCAGTCCGAATACAATAAATTCTATGAAGATGCCGTTTTCGGTTCACCGGAACTTGACAGTTTCAGTCCGGACATAATCTACATTCACACAACGTCAAGAAATCTGACTATGATTCCGGAAAGCCCCTCGGAAACTCCGGAACAGATTCAGGAAAGACTTGACGGACAGTTTGAATATTTCAAGCAGATATGGATTAGCCTTATGCAGAAATTCTCCTGTCCTATTATCCAGAATAACTTTGAACTTCCGTTATTCCGGCACTCCGGCAGTTATGACGGCTGGGGCTACTCCGGCACGGGGGCTTTCATAAACCGCCTTAACGTGATGTTTTCGGACTACGCACGCAGAAACAACGGTTTCTACATCAACGACATCAACTATTTATCATCAGTTATCGGTTTGACAAGGTGGCACGACCCCGAAGCGTGGTTTCTGTATAAGTACGCCGTCCGTGCGGAAGTCATTCCGGATTTGGCGTACAGCGTGGCTTGTATAATAAAATCCGTCTACGGCAAAAACCAGAAAGTCATTGACCTTGACTTGGACAACACCCTATGGGGCGGCGTAATCGGCGATGACGGTCAGGAAGGTATAGAACTGGGCGTTGAAACCGCTGTAGGACAGTCGTTCAGCGAGTTCCAGACATTCATAAAGGATTATAAAAATTACGGCGTACTGCTTGCGGTATGCTCAAAAAATGACGAGGAAAACGCCTTGTCTGGACTCAATCACCCGAGCAGTGTTCTTAAACCTGACGACTTTGTTTCCATAAAAGCCAATTGGAACAGCAAAGACCTCAATATCGAACAGTCCGCAAATGAAATCGGTCTGCTTGCTGAAAGCTTCGTCTTTGTGGACGACAATCCGGCAGAATGCGCCATAGTAAATGCACAGCTTCCGTATGTCCCGACCGTCAACCTTACATCTGTCGGGGACGCTATGTACATACTGTCAAGAAGCGGTTTCTTTGAAGTGACTTCCATTTCCGAAGACGACCTGCACCGCAGTGAAATGTACTCCGCCAACGCAAAACGCAACGCCCAGCAGAAAAGTTTCACGGACTACAACGATTATTTACTAAGCCTTGATATGAACGCAAGTATAACGGACTTCCTGCCCGTGTACCTACAGAGAATAACGCAGCTTACAAACAAAAGCAATCAGTTCAATGTTACCACAAGGCGTTACTCGGAATCCGAAATGAAAGAAGTCGCAGAAAGTCCCGACCATATAAGGCTCTGCGGACAGCTTTCGGACAAGTTCGGAGATAATGGCATTGTATCGGTTGTTATAGGACGCTGTGAAAATACTACCCTGCATATTGAGCTGTGGCTTATGAGCTGCCGTGTACTCAAAAGAGATATGGAGATTGCTATGCTTGACCAACTCGTTAAACAGTGCCGTGAACGTGGCATTACAAAAATTATGGGCTACTATTACAGAACTCCGAAAAATAATATGGTGTCTGAACTTTTCGGGACATTCGGCTTCACAAACGAAATCAGGTCTGAAAACGGCGATTCCGTATGGAGTCTGGACATAGCCTCATATACAGACAAAAATCATGTAATAAAAGTAAATGAAAAGGAGTTAAATTATGAATAAGAATCAAATTGTTAAAAGACTTACGGAAGTTTTCAGGGACGTTTTCGGTGACGATTCAATCGTTATAACCGAAAAAACTACCGCCAATGACATTGATGACTGGGACAGCATTGAACATATCCACCTCATAGGAGCTGTTGAGGAAGAATTTGGTATGCGTTTCAAGATGCGTGAAGTTTCGGGTATGAAAAACGTCGGCGAAATGATGGACATAATCGCACAAAGGGGCGAATAATGAAAAAAATCCGGCTGTTATACATACTGTCGGCAATCGTGGGGCTTTATGCATGGGGATTTGCTTTACAGACAGTCCACTACAATGTTAAGTCTGAAAAAACAGATGGTCTGCGGATTGTATTCATTTCAGACCTGCACAACTGCTCTTACGGCGGCAAAGACCAGTCCGGCATAATTAAAAAAATTGAAAGCGCACAGCCGGATTTGGTACTTTTCGGCGGTGATGTCATAGACCACGTAAACGGTACGGAAAACGCCCTTACACTTATGAAGTATGTCGCCGGAAAATACCCCTGTGCCTACTCCGCAGGAAATCACGAATCCTACCGTGACGATTTGCAGCAGTTCTATACGGACGTTGCAGATACCGGAGTTACTGTACTTGACGACACTTATACAGACCTTGAAATAAATGACTGCAAAGTTCGTATATACGGTGTTGTCAATTCAGTATACAGCAATATCACTCCCGAAACTCCCAGCAACTATTATAATATACTCCTGCTGCACGAACCCCAGCAATTTGTACGGTATACAAAGGATTTCGACCTCATACTGTCCGGACACGCCCACGGCGGTCAATGGCGGCTGCCGCTGATTCTTGAACAGGGATTCTATGCCCCTGACCAGGGGCTTTTTCCCCAATATACCAACGGTCAATACGAATACGGCATCGACAACCATATTATAAGCCGTGGTCTTGCACGTCCGCTGAGAATGATTTTAATCCCCCGAATATTCAACCGTCCCGAACTGTCAGTAATAGACATTTCCTGACATTGAAACTCAATCCGGCAGAATGTGACACGAAAAGTCTTGAATTTTTTCTGCCGGAATGCTATAATCAGACAAAAGAAAAGGAGCTGGGAATTTTAATTCTCTGTAAATACTATGAATAACGAAAAAAACATCAATGAAAATATAGTCGGACGTAATCCGGTTATTGAAGCCCTCAAGTCCGGTACGCCAATAGACACTGTATATATTGACGGAAACGGCGGCAGTTTGGGACTTATACGCCGTCTCGCCAAAGAAAAAAATATAGTCGTAAAGGACGCTCAGGACAAGAAACTTTCACAGCTTGCCGGAGGTGCTTCACATCAGGGCGTTGTGGCTGTCGGAGCCTGCGGCGAATATGTCTCCGTTGAGGAAATCCTCGAAGTCTCTCGAAAAAAAGGTACTAAGCCGTTTATAATAATATGCGACGAAATCGAAGACCCTCATAATTTAGGAGCTATTATCCGTACCGCTGAAACCGCCGGAGCAGACGGCATTATTATTCCAAAACGCAGAAGTGCTTCGCTCAACGCAACTGTCGCAAAGACTTCGGCAGGTGCTGTAAGCTATGTACCTGTTGCGAGAGTCTCAAATCTTGCGGCTTGTATAGACACTCTAAAAGACAACGGCGTGTGGATTTACGGCACGGACGCTTCCGGCACAGACTACTGTCAGACGGACTTTACCGGAAGTATGGCTCTTGTAATCGGTTCGGAAGGCTTCGGAATCAGCCGTCTTATCCAGAAAAAATGCGATTTTATGGTAAAACTCCCGATGTACGGAAATATCAACTCACTTAATGCATCTGTTGCCGCCGGAATCTTTATGTACGAAGTCCTCAGACAACGGCGTTTATAAAGGAGTGATATTATGCCCGATAAAAAACCTACTGTTGAAGATATTCTTGACGAATACTCTCCGGAAAAATCCGGAAAAAAATCCGGTGTTGCCACAGTTCCGAAGCCGACTTCGCACGAGAAAAATCTCTGGGATGATGACGCTCTCCGGTCTGCTGACGAACCGCCCCAGAAACGTTCAAACCGTAAAATAACGGTTCTCAACGGAGCTGTTGACGCTGACGGAAATCCCCGTCCGGCTGTCTATAACAGCACCGTTATAAACACTCATATGAGTACGGACGATATTTCAAAAATACGCCGTATGACAGAATCCACAAGGGCAAGGGAAGCCGCTGAACTTCAGAAAAGCAGGAATCACCGCAAAAAAGAGATTGACTATACATACAAAAAGGAAACTCCGGACGGCGAATATATGTATACACCTCCGGTATTCAAAAAGAAAAAACGCAGCCGTGCGGCAATCGTTGCAGAAGCCGAAGACCCAGAAAATTTAAAACTTATTACGGATATTGTCCCCCGTCCTGCTATAGAAGCCGCTGCAAAATATTCCAGCCGCAAACCTAAAAATCCCCGTCAGAAAGTAGTCTACAGTCCGGAACCCGACACCAGCGAAATAGATATACATATTGAACCTTTGCCGGAAGTAAAGGAAGAAACTGAAACTTCCACCAAAAAACGCACCAGACGTATAGTTGACTTCAACTATTACGGTGACGTTGAAGACGTTGGAAAAGACATTCAGGAACTTAAAAGCATAATTACAACACGTATGACAATACTTTTTTTAGCGGCATTTTTCAGTCTGTACATTACTTTTATGAACCAGATTGATTTACCTATTGTGGACTTCCTCAGCAAAAAAAATATGCCTTTATATCTCGGAGTGCATCTTGCTGCCGGACTTATTGCCGTAATTTCATCGCTTGCCGTGATTTCAAAGGGACTTAAAAATCTCTTTTCCTTTAAAGCCGACAGCGATTCAATGACTTCCGTGACTGCTATAACCTGTCTTATTTCAATACTGCCGTCTTTCGCAAATCCCGACTCAATTATTGCAGAACGCATTTATATGCCTGTCGGAATCCTCGCCCTGCTGTCAAACGCCATAGGAAAATACCTGATTCTGCAACGTGCCGAAAGAAATTTCAAACTTGTCTCAAAGAAAGACTTCAACCGCAACGGTATAGTCTATGTCCGTGACGAGGAAAGGGCAGAACGTCTGACCCGGGGTACTCTGGGAGATTTTCCCATACTTGCGTCAATACGTAAAACAGATTTCCTTACGGACTTCCTGAAATACACCTATTCTTCCGACATCACCGACAAGTATTGCAGAAAAGCAACTCCGATATGTCTCATAATTTCGGCTGTAATTTCATTCGTGATAACGTTTTTCTGTAAAGAGTCCCTGCTTACTGTTGATGCGCTTTCTTTCGGACTGTCAATATTCAGCCTGCTGATATGTACAACCTCCTGCATAGCAATGCCGTTTGTAGCCAACGTGCCTCTTGAAAGAGTCTCCAACCGCACGCTTATAAAAAAAGGCGTTATGCTGGGTTATCAGAGTGTTGACGATTTCTATGACACTAACTCCATTCTTGTAAACACTGATACGCTTTTTCCTGCACACTCGATACAGCTCAGCGGTGTAAAGGTCTTTTCCAACACAAAAGTAAATGAGGCTCTCCTTGAAGCCGCAAGCCTTACAACCCACGCCGGCAGTGTAATGAGACATCTTTTCAGTGACGTTGTTGACGAAAATAACGATATTCTTTATAATATCCAGAATTTTTCATATGAGGAGTCTATGGGACTATGCGGCTGGATTCACAACAGGCGTGTGCTTTTCGGCAACCGTGAACTTATGCATAGTCACAATATCGAAGGTCTTCCGACCAAAACCAAAGAAGCTGAATACATCAGCAGCGGACAAGAAGCTATGTATCTTTCGATTTCTGGAAATATAGCCGCACTGTTCACAGTTGAAATTCACGCCGACCGTGAAGTAAGGCGTTGGGCGAGACAGCTTGCGAAACACAAAATTTTTATGATTATGAAAAGCGTTGACCCGTGTCTTGCTCCGGAAAAAATATCAACACTTTTCGGAATATCAAGAAGTATGTTCAGGGTACTTCCCAAAAAGCTCCACGAGGACTTCGACAGGGAAACCAAGAAAACTGTACGTTTAAGTGCGTCAATGGCGTGTTCCGGTAAATTCTCATCATTCGCCCAGCTCATTATCGGCACTAAAGTGGTACACTCCGCATCGGTTCTGGGACTTATTTTCCAGACAGTTTCAATTATACTTGGTTTCATACTCGGTACTCTGCTTATTATTTCAAAGGCTTTCCAGTTCAATTACGTCTATATGTCGGCGGCGGCAATCGTGGTCTATAACCTTGCCTGTACGCTGTTCACGTATATTGCGCTGTGTTCAAAAAAATTCTGAAACCAATAAACGCCGCTGCTGAATACAGATACAGAACAGTACGGCAACAGATTATAAAATCTGAAAGGAGTCCACAAAATGGCAGACAGATTTCAGAACGACAACAATACTGATAACCAGAATACATTGAATATTCCGATACCGCCCGTCCGTCCGGACTACCGGAAGCCCAACCCACGCCGGAGACCTCAGTCCCGACAGCCAAATCAGTCCCGACAGAATACCAATCCTGCAAGTTATCAACGTCCATACAATTCAAGCTATCAAAATCCCAATACAAACTATCAACAGCATAATTCAAGTTATCAAAATCCAAACCGGAACTATCAGCAGAATAATTCAAGTTATCAAAATCCCAACAGAAACTATCAACAGAATAATTCAAGTTATCAAAATCCCAACAGAAACTATCAACAGAATAATTCAA
>CAMWRL010000103.1 GCA_947176685.1 uncultured Ruminococcus sp.
GTTTATAATTTATTGTATTATTTCGTGTTGACACAGAATCCGGAATTGAGTCTGTTTTTCTTCGGGCGATTCCGATTTTTCAATCATTTTGTGAAATTACTCTTTTTTACTGATTTCCCACGCATTCTATGTCAAAATTTTACTATTTTTATCATTATTTTTATATCTTTTTGTGTTATTCTGGTGTATACTTTAAGTACAAAAGCTGAAATTCACTGTCAGCTATGAACGTTTTTATCTGTAATGGAGGATTTTCGTGACTTCGCCTTGTACTGTCATCTTTGAAAATGTGTTTTTAAAACAAACTGTTTTCTATGAATAACACATATTACCTCATTAGTTCGTAATACATTTATAGAAAGGCGTTGTAACTGAAGAATGTTCTGTTATATTAAAAAATCAGTGAAGGAGGATTGATAACTGACATACGGCGGCAAAAGAGAAGATTTTCTATTCTGCTATAGAAAGGATTCTCGAACTTATCGAAAAGGCAAATAAGAGGATAAAGTTTAAACAGTATTTCATGTCTTAAACGTAGAGTCTGTCAGCAGGTATGCTCTGTAAATTAACTTAATGCCTTATTTGCGACAGAAAGGAATGGTTATATAAATGAAACCAGAAATAAGTAATCCGAAATTTAAATTGAAAAGATTTTTAAGTCTTTTCCTTATACCAATACTGTTTTTTAATATGGGCGTAATTAATGCGCCGGAAGCAGAAGCAGCCGAAACAAACGGAAGATTTATCTATGTTGCCGAAAACGGTAATGACTCTACCGGAAACGGTTCTTCCGGAAGTCCTTACAGGTCGATTAAAAAAGCCGCTAATGAAGTTACACCAGGTACTACTGTTCTTATTCGTCCCGGAACTTACATTGAGGACGATATAACACCTAAGGTGTCCGGTACAGAGGACGCTATGATAGTTTTCAGACCTGAAAAAACTTCCGATATGGGCAAGGTAATAATCAAACACAAGGATATTTTTAACGGTTCAACTATCACTCCCGAAGTAAGAGCGCAGTGGCTCAAAGATACCGGCTGGAAAGAAGAAGAAGTACAGCATTATGACAATGCCGGTATTGAATATTCAATAGCAGCAAGAAAAAATGAACTTACAGACGTTTTTAACCTGTTCGGTCGTGATTATATATGGATTGAAGGCTTCGTATTCGAGGATTACAAATACGCACGAAGCACCATAAACATAAGAGGCAACGGAAATGTTGTTATCAACAACCAGTTTAAAAATATAGGCTGTGTCTACAATGCGCCTTGGAAGTGGACATCTCTGGGTGTAATGCGTCCCGATGTTACAATTCCTATCGCCGGACGAAAAAATGTTGTACGAAACAATTATTTTCAGAGTGTCTACGGCGAAACACTCTGCTATGACGACAGCTCAAAGGACTGTATTATAACTGAGAACACATTTATCGGCAATATAGGCAAAAATGCCGGAGCAGGCGGTGCGGAATCGTCAACTCTGGGCGGCAGAGCTGACGGCAACAGAAATAATGCATTTGCTTTCAATTATTCCGGAGGTTCAGTCAACGGCGGTACAATATGGCTTGATATCAGCGTAAGAGATTTTACCGCAGTAAGAAACGTTACACATAATACCGCTTATTTTATGTTTAACGAATCAGAATGTACAAGAAACTGGGCATATGAAAATATCGTCTATAACAAGCCACTTGATGAAAACAAGCGTATGCCTATTGGTGAATACTTTATGAATTTCCCCGCACAGCGTATAGAAACAGGACTCTATTCAGCATTCTGGGATACTGGTTCAACATGGGATGCAAGATGGGTAAACAATGTTACTTATAACCTTAAAACCGGTATTTCTCTGGACAGGTCATGGAATAATGAAGTAAGAAACAATATTTCTTATGAAGATGAAAACAGTATGTTCAACAGCAACGATACTGCCGGAATTGTGGTAAAAGAAACTACTATAAATGGTTTTCATTCTTGGCACGGTATAGACCTTAAAGGCGGCGGCATACAGATTTTCAGAAATAATTTGTGGTATTCTCCCAGAAAATCAGATTATGTCAGATATATGTACTCGGTACAGTCTCCGATTACGGTTGACGCTTTTAATGCTCAGATAAAATCAAAAACTCAACTTGCTAAAGACCCGATGTTTGAAAACGCTGCCGCATATGACTTCCGTCTTAAAGCAGGAAGTCCTGCTATAGGTTCAGGCGACAACGGTGTGGACAGAGGTGCATATGCTGTCTATCCGAAAACTGATGTCGGCTATAATAAGAATCTTGGTTTAACAGAAGATGTAAATGTAAGCTTCAGTGAACTTAATTCTTCCGTAAAGCCCGGTGATGTAATTAACCTTGAACTTAATCTCAGCAAACCTGCGTCCGGAACAATGGATTTTGAAGTAGCTCCTGTTGCAGGTGATGCACGTATAGATAAAGATTTCAGCTTTCTGGACAATCCGGCTGTTACATTTAAAGCCGGAGAAAAAAGCAAAACAGTACGTGTTAAAATTCTGGACGGATATGACCTTGACCAGCTTCTGGTTTTCCGCATTAATACGGCAGGCAATACCAAGACAGAAGCAGTCGGTGCAAGAAATACGCATCTTGTAAGGATAAACAGAGCAGAAGAACGCATACTGGTTATAAATAATGTCGGCGATTCTATGGGACATTCCATAGTTGAGTATCATAAACCCGGTGAATTAGTTACAATTGACGCAAAAACAAGACCCGGTTACACCTTTGACGGCTGGCAGGTCGGCATTGATGCTATGGAAGTAACTTCAATAAGCGCAGACGGCACTCGTGCTACATTTATCATGCCTGAGTACAATCAGAGAATACAGGCAAAATGGAAACTCAACACTCAGCTTGTAAATGTAACAGGAATCACCCTGAATCATGAAACACTTTCATTGAACGCAGGCGATACATCTGCTATAAAGGCAACTGTTAAGCCAGACAATGCAACTGATAAGGTTGTAATATGGACTTCTTCAAATCCGCTTGTGGCATCAGTTGACGCCGACGGTGTTGTAAAAGCATTGTCTGAGGGTACGGCAGAAATCACAGCAACAACGCTGGAAGACAGCAGAACGCAGTTCACAGCGAAATGTAAAGTCAGCGTTAAAGGGACAATCGCACCGCCCGAAGAAGATGATAATAGTTTTGCCGGTAATGTTATCGAAGCTGAAGACTACAATATGCAGTCAGGCATTGATGTTGAAAACTGCAATGAGGGCGGAAAAGATGTAGCATATATCGAAAACGGAGATTATATCGGCTTTAAAGGTATGCTCTTTGGCAGAGGTGCTGAATCAATTAATTTCCGTGTTGCTTCAAACGGCAGTAACGGCACAATTGAAGTACACCTCGATTCACCTGACGGAAAACTCATCGGCAGTATGGACGTAAGCAGCACAGGCGGCTGGCAGAAATGGGAAACACAGAAATGCAAAATCGATAAGACAACAGATGTACATGATGTATACTTCGTATTCAAAGGCGGAGACGGTTATTTATACAATCTCAACTGGTTAAGTATAAATTATCCATATGAAAATGATGACCTTTTAGGCGACTGCAATCTTGACGGCGTGGTAAACGTTGCCGATGCAGTAATGCTCCGGAATTGGTTATTAGGTGAGAGCAATAAACTTACCTGCTGGCGGCACGCCGATATATCAAAGGATAATAAAGTTGATGTATTTGACCTCTGTATGCTCAGGCGTATGCTTATTGCAAAGTAAAAGCCCTCTCTGTCTTTAAAAGAATTGTATATTGTTAAGTTCTTGATGGGACAAATCAAATCTCCGCAGGCTTCGGCTTGCAGAGATTTTTTTGTACAGAAATTATTGTGATGTGCAGAGCAATCGCCTGAAAAAATCTGTTCAGATGACAGCACAGGAAAAATCATCAAAAGAGCTTTTCTGACAATGATAAATATCAATTTTTTACAGAAAAATTCGTTGTTAATTGTTTGTTTATACAAAATTTTATATTTTGCTGAATAATTATTGACGTTTTTTGTAATGTATGCTATAATGGGTAAACTTGTTTTCAAAAATATACTGATTAGTAACTGAATTTAACGTGAGTTTAAAAGAAAAAATCAGGTAAGAAAATTATCGCATTACCAGAAATATATCTTGAAATAACTAACAGGAATTTTCCTGACTGGTTGAAAGACTGAATATATGATTTGAAATTCAATTCATACTGACCAAAAACAACTGATTTTAAGGAGGTATATATGGAAAATCAGCTTGAAAGAATAAAATCCAAACTTATTAAAAGATTACGGGAAGAATACGGTGTTGAGGAAATCGTATTTGAAACACTTCCGATTGAAAAGATTACTGAATTTGAAAACAAATATAATATAAAACTTCCTCAGGGAATTGTTGATTTTTACACAAAAGTTTCAAATGGTGCTGTTTTATATCCAAATGAGGAATCGTGCAATTTAGAACCTTTTGAAAACTGGTATTTTGATGAAAATTTAATACATACAGATTTCGATATAGAAGATGATGTTACATATGATGATTACAATGTTATAAAAGAAAGTATCAGAGATTATTCTTTTGAGAGTTTCGGGAATATTTCTATAATGGATTTGGGTTGTGCTATGACATATAACATTGTGGTTAAAGGAAAACACTATGGTGAAATAATCGGGTTACTTGAAATGTGGCTTGAAATAACCAACAAGAATTTTCTTGACTGGTTGGAAGACTGCATTGATGGTAAAACTGAATATATGCTTTAAAATTTAATCAGAAAAGAGATGTAAAATGGGACTTGATTTATACATAGAGGCTTTGATAAAAGAAAAAAAACCGGCAGAGTAATTTCTAATCCATATAAGGACGGTTACAACTGCGGAACATGTCTGAACGGTTACACATACAAAATAAAGAAGGAAAATGGTTTTTTTGAAGTATGTTGGTGGTGCGGCTGGAAATTTGTTGATATTCGCCGTAAAATGATAGATATATGCAACAGACACCTGAATACAGATTACACCGACGAAGACTATGAAATACCTTTGCCGCAGTCCGCACTCCGTGAAGTATATGCATTGCTTGTTAACCGTTCTTATCTTCCAGATGACGAGGAATTTGAAGTGCTTCCGTGCAATATAGAATGGCAGGAACGTTTGTCATATGAAATCATGAATCTTGTGAACGCCAGAAAAATTAATAACATTATATGGCAACTGAAAGATATTCAATATAATAATTATGCATCTTGCGAATATATTCCCGACAAAAATGACAGGCAGGCTTTTGAAGAAAATCCGCAGGCTTATGAATGGGAGTTCAGGATATTCAATTCATACTGAAAAGGGGTAAAAGCAAATGACTTACAAAAAGACACGTTATACAAATGCGACAGTATATTATTTTAAAATGTATGTCAGGATACCGCCGGAAGAATACCGCAAAATTACCAAATACTGCAAAAAGAATAATATTTCAAAAAGCTGTTTTATGGCAGCAGCGGCGGTATACTATGTTGACCATAAGGAAAAATCCAGAATTTAGTTATCAGCAATAATATTGCTTATACGTCTGTACTGCCCGTCAACTACACCATACAGACAGATTTCATTACAGGTCACAAATCCCCTGTCAAAGGAATTATCGTTTTCGGCGTTTATTCCGAACAGAGAGTTATGAATATCATAACTCCGATTTTTTTTGAAACCAGACCACGTAAGGTTTTTTATTTCTACATCTGAATTTACATTTCTTTCGTAAACAATATTATCGCCGTCTATTGAAAGTGTGAAATAGTGTTCATAGCTTTCCTCCTTGCCGAAGTCAACTGACGGCTCGATACTTCTTATGAATCCGGACTTGCTGTATATTGTGATTTTCGTATCAAATCCTACGGGTAAATTGCTGATATAGTCAATATCGTCCGCACTTATCTGGGACTCCGCAATTTTCTGACTGCCGTTATAGAAAGTCACTGTATACTCATAGTGATAGCTTGAACGATAGCTTGAACCGCCACGCCCTGATGACGAACGGTGTTGATGTCTGTTTATGTAGCTGTTATTTATTGTGAACTCCTCATAGTTGTCATTTGCCAAGTCCGAAACACACTGGAATAATGTAGAATAGTCCGCAAAAATATTGTACTGGTTTCTGATATGGTGATGTTCGTTAAGTCGGGAGCGTGTGAGATTTCCGAAAACAATAAGCGGTACAACAACAGTCATAAAAACTGTTCCGAAAAAAAACAGTTTTGATTTCCGGAAGTCAGTGAGTTTAATCAGGGGTGTTCCGATAATCGCTATAGGTACAGCAATTATAATTCCGACAAGAGTCCTGACGGTTATTGACAGTATGATATTTTTAAGACCGTCCGCACCGGTCATAGTATTATGAGAAAATATATCGGAAACAAAAAATAATATTATCGGAATTATTATCCATATTACAATAATGACTTCATATTTATC
>CAMWRL010000104.1 GCA_947176685.1 uncultured Ruminococcus sp.
TAAAAAAATCCGGGTGAATATCACGGTATTTCAAAGTTCGATATTGAAACGGGCAATCCCGAAGTATCAGCGGACAAATGTTATTCTACGGTATTCGGAAAGGAACTTGTAAGACTTGCCGAAAAGGATGACAGAATATGCGCCGTTACTGCTGCTATGAAATATGGTACAGGGTTACAGTTTTTCTGTAAACGCTATCCGAAACGTTTCTATGATGTGGGCATCGCTGAACAACATGCGGTTACATTCTGCGGCGGACTTGCGGCTATGGGTCAAATACCTGTTTTTGCAGTATATTCAAGCTTTCTGCAAAGAGCATACGACCAACTTATCCACGATGTGTCAATAGGCAAACTGCATGTCATATTGGGCATTGACCGTGCCGGAGTTGTAGGCGAAGACGGCGAAACTCATCAGGGACTTTTTGATGTTCCTATGCTGACGAGCATTCCCGAAACTGTAAT
The DNA here is from genome assembly GCA_947176685.1 of uncultured Ruminococcus sp. Classification (GTDB taxonomy): domain Bacteria; phylum Bacillota; class Clostridia; order Oscillospirales; family Ruminococcaceae; genus Ruminococcus. The sequence continues at coordinate 465 of CAMWRL010000104.1, forward strand.
ATATTCTCCGTCCTGTTATGAGGAATTACGGCTCTGTATGAAAAAGGCTATCTACACAAACAAGCACCTTACAGCTATAAGATACCCTCGTGGTGTGGAAGAAGTTTCATTCAACTGTAACTACTTGAGTACGGAATACATCTTTATGCGCAACAATAACAGTGATACGCTTATTATAACATACGGCAGACTTTACAACGAAGCATACAAGGCACAGAGCATTCTCGCCGGAGACGATATAAACTGCGATATTCTCAAACTGACAAAAATATATCCTCTCAACCGTGACATAATCGACGAAATAAAGAATTATAAAAGAATAGTTTTCTTTGAGGAATCATTGGGAAGCGGCAGTATTTCCGAAAAAATGGGCAGCAAGCTTGCTGAATCGGGGTATTCCGGAGACTACAGCAGAGTTACAGCAGACGGATATATTAAACAGGCGTCTGTAAAAGCGTGTCTTGACAAGTTAGGTCTTACGTGCGAAAAAATGGCGGAATACGTCCAGAAGAGGTGCATGACCAATGGCAAGGCTTGATGCGGAAATCGTTTCACGGGGAATCGCAAGAAGCCGTGAACGTGCCAAAGAAATGATAAAATCCGGAAGTATCTCCGTCAATGGCAAGTCCGTGAAAAAAGCGTCTTATGAAGTCGGTGCGGACGACAATATAGAATCATCGGAGCAGGAATTATACGTTGGCAGGGGAGCTTTGAAAATCGAAAAGGCGGCGGAAGTTTTCGGACTGGATTTTTCCGGAAAAACCTGTCTTGACATTGGCGCATCAACAGGCGGTTTCACGGACTTTATGCTCAGAAACGGTGCGGAAAAAGTCTTTGCGGTTGACGTAGGTCACGGACAACTTGCGCAGTCTCTCCGGAATGACAGCAGGGTCGTAAATATGGAAGGCACGGACATACGTACTGTTGCTCCGGAAAAAATCGGCGGTGCGGCGGACTTTATTTCAGTGGACGTTTCGTTTATTTCGCTGAAAATGATACTTCCTGTACTCTGCGGACTTCTGAAAGACGGTGCGGACGCTGTTTTACTTATCAAACCGCAGTTTGAAGCCGGAAAGAAGTTTATCGGCAAACACGGCGTTGTACGTGACAGAAAAGTACATGAACGTGTTCTGACGGAAATTGACGAAGCTGTATATAAATCCGGACTTTCGGTAATGGAATACACTTTTTCACCGGTAAAGGGCGGAAGCGGCAACATTGAATATCTTGCGCATATCCGCAATGTTTCCAGTACGCCCGTTATACGTGATTTCGGACATCTGGTAGGAACTTCATTCAATGAATTAAAGGAGTAGTTTTTTTATGACAGCAGCATTGTACCCGAATTTTCAGAAAAAAAACGCCCTTAAATGTGCAAGGGAAACTTGTGATATACTTGACGCTTCGGGGATTGACGTTTGTGTAAGCGAGGATTTCAGAGGGGATTTTTCGGACAAGCCCTTTGTAAGATTTGAAGACATAAGGCAGTCTGTAAGGACAGCGGATTTTGTTATTGCGATAGGCGGTGACGGTACAATCCTGCGCTGTTCAAAGCTCCTTATGGGGACGGATACAAAATTACTTGGCATAAATACCGGAACACTTGGATTTATGGCGGGACTTGAAGCCGACCAACTTGACAAGCTGAAACTTCTCAAAACAGGCGAGTATGAAATTTCCGACAGAATGACCCTTGACGTTGTGTGTACCGAAAACGGTAAAGAAGTCACTTATACGGCACTCAACGAGGTTTCGGCACGTTCGGGAAGTTTCCGGATATGCGACTTTGATGTGTATTCGGACAGCTATCTTGTCGGAAAGTACCGTGCGGATGGAGTGTTATTCAGTACGCCGTCTGGCTCAACTGCATATGCATTGTCAGCCGGAGGACCTGTAATTGAACCCGACCTTGAATGTATAGAAATGACCCAGATATGTCCGCATTCGCTTTTTTCAAGGGCTACGCTGTTTTCATCGTGCCGGAAACTCCGCCTTACAAGCCGTACACGTTCCGGTGAATATATGGTCATAAGCGTTGACGGGGAACTTCATATTCAGTTGGAAAAAGATAAATCCATAGAAATACATCGTGGAAGAAACAATATCCGCTTTATAAACCTTATCGGAAACTCATTCCACGAGTCACTTTGCAGAAAACTTTGCAAACCTATAAAATAGGAGCATTTTATGAAAAATCAGAGACATGAACTTATATTGGAAATTATAAACAATCAGCCGGTTGCCACTCAGGAAGTGTTGATTGAACTGCTTGCCGAAAGAGGTGTACGGACTACTCAGGCTACATTGTCAAGGGATATACAGCAGCTTTCACTTGTGAAACAGCGTGACGCAGACGGAAATTACAGATATACATTTCCGGCGGCGGCAGTGGAAGAAAGAAATCTCTTTGCTGAAGCAGTGCTGTCGGTTGACTATGCAATGAATACAATCGTTCTAAAATGCCGTGCCGGAATGGCACAAGGTACTTGTGCGGCTATTGACTCGGTAAACCACGAGGGTGTTGTCGGAACTATCGCAGGTGATGACACTATCTTCATACTTGTGAGAAGTGAAGCAGATGCCAAGAAATTATCAAGAAAATTCAAAAATGAACTTTTTTGCGGGAGGTAACGCCTGAAATTATGCTGAGAGAATTATATATAAAAAATCTTGCGGTAATTAAAGAAGCTGTCATACCTCTTACTGAAAATTTGAATATTTTCACGGGCGAAACAGGCGCAGGAAAGTCAATACTTATAAACGGTATCAATGCAGTTTTAGGACATAGGAGCAGTAAAGATATAGTCCGGACAGGCTGTGACAAGGCTGTTATAACGGCACTTTTCACGGAACTGGACGGCGAAATAATTTCGCACCTTGACGAACTCGGAATATCCCACGACAACAATGAAATAACCGTTACAAGGGAAATAGGTGCGGACGGCAGAAGCGTTGCGAGAATAAACCAGAGAACAGCTTCGGCATCGCTGTTAAAGGAAATAGGCAGTATGCTTATAAATATACACGGACAGCATGATAATCAGATTCTTATGGACAGCGAAAGGCATTTGCAGGTACTGGATGACTTCGGTACGGACAGCACTTTTCTGGAAAACTACCGTGAAGTTTTCCGGAAGTTGCAGCAGACCGCAAAGAAGCTTAATGAACTGAAAAAGTCCGAACATTCCAAAGCAGAGCGCACCATATACCTGAATGCGATAATTGAAGATATAGGCGAACTTGAGCTTACGGAAAACGAAGACGAAACTCTGGAAAAAGAGTACGAAACCGCCAAAAATTCTGAAAAAATGATTATTGCCATTAAAAACGCTGTACAAGGGATTTCCGGAGAGGACAACGCAAATGACCTGATAGCTTCGGCAGAAAACGAAATACTTCGCTATACCGAAAACAATGACGAACTTAATGCACTGTTTGAAAGGCTTTCGGCGGTGGAAATTGAACTTGCTGACATTTCGTCAGAAATGGAGAACTTAGCGGACAGAATAGAGCTTGACGGACAGCGTCTTGAATATCTGGGTACACGCCTGAACACCATAAACAAGCTGAAAAAAAAGTACCTTACGGACTGCACGGGACTGGTTAAATTGTATAACGATGCCTGCGAGGAAATAACACGGCTTGAGAGTTCAGCGGCGGAGATTGCGGAACTCAACAAGACAAAGGAAAAACTTCTGCATGATGTCACAGAAAGAGCCAAAGCATTATTTGACTACCGTGAGGAAACCGGAAAGAGATTTGCCGAAAGAGTTACAGCAGAACTTGAATTTCTGAATATGCCGGACGTTGTTATAACCGTCCGTCACGAAAAAGGAAAGCTTACTGTAAACGGTATGGACAGTATTGAGTTTCTTATTTCGGCAAATAAGGGCGAACTTCCGAAACCTATTTCAAAAATAGCTTCAGGCGGTGAACTTTCAAGAATAATGCTTGCCCTCAAAAGCGTAATTGCAGGCAGGGACGGTATTCCGACAATGATTTTTGACGAAATAGACACGGGCGTAAGCGGTAAAGCCGCCCAGAAAATCGGCGTAAAGCTTCGTGAAATAGGCAGGATAAGACAGGTAATATGTGTTACACACTTGTCACAGATAGCGGTTATGGCTGACAATCATCTTATGATTGAAAAACAGACTATTAACGAACGCACTGAAACTCATGTTACACAGCTTGACTTTGAAGGCAGAGTTTCTGAAATCGCAAGGATTATGGGCGGAGAAAATCCCAGTCAGCTTATGCTGGATACGGCATGTGAGGAAATCAAAAAATATATTATGGAGTGATTTTTTTTGAAAATATACGTTACAAGACATGGACAGACGGACTTCAATAAACAGGACAGAATTTTAGGCACAACGGACATGGACATTAATGAAACAGGTTTACAGCAGGCGCACGCACTTGCTGAAAAGGTTGCCGGTCTGAACGCCGATATAATGATAGTTTCGCCTATGAAAAGGGCGCAGACTACTGCCGGAATAGTTTCGGAAAAGACCGGACTTGAAATTATTACCGAGCCTCGTTTAAGGGAATGGAATTACGGCGAATATGAAACGCATTCAAGATTTACCGAGGGTTTCGAGGAAAACAAGGTTAATTTTGCAACACGTATGGGTAAAACGGGAGAATCTGTTTTACAGCTTGCGCATAGGGTGTACTCGGCACTTGACGATATTATAAAGAATTACAGTGATAAGACTGTTCTGATAGTGTGCCATGGCGGAGTGTGCAGAATTATAAATACATATTTCAATGATATAAAAACAGAAGATTTTGCTGTATGGATGGTCAACAACTGCGATATTCTGGAATACAACGTTCAGGAGGACGGATATGAAAATAGGTGTTGACTATTATCCTGAACAGTGGGACAGCAGTTTGTGGAGCAGAGATGCTGAACAGATGATTAAAACAGGCGTCAGGATAGTCCGGATATGTGACGGTGCGTGGTCGAGTATCGAATCGGAAGATTGTATATTTGACTTTGCGTGGCTTGACGGAGTTGTGGAAATCCTTGAGCGTTTCGGACTGGAAATTATGATGTGTATTCCGACAGACTGTCCGCCTATGTGGCTTTACCGGAAGCACCCAGAAATTATTCAGGTCGGTGCGGACAATAAACCCGTTCAGACGGGCGTACGTGGACACAGATGTATAAATTCGCCTGTTTTTATGGCATACGCAAAAAGACTTGCTGAACAGCTTGTAAGACGTTACGGACACAGAAAGTCAGTAGTTGCATGGCAAGTTGACAGCGAACTGGAAGCCTATCAGTGTACATGTCAAGTCTGCCGTGCGAAATTCCGTCAGTGGCTGTCGGAAAAGTATGATAACTTTGAAAGCATAAAATCGGCTTTAGGAGTGAAATCACATAGTCTGGAATACAGCGATATTTCGGAAATCGAACCGCCGACAGCTTATCCGGCAGAATGGCAGAATCCGGCATTGTGCCTTGAATATAAAAGGTTTTCAGCAGACTGCACCGCCGGATATGTAAACTATATTGCGGAAATTATACGCCGTGAAGTTCCCCGTGCAAACGTTACCACAAGTACATGGTTTTGTGAGAACGCCCCCGATTATTATAAGCTTTTTGACGAACTGGACTTTGTTTCATATGACAACTATCCGTCTGTTGAGATTGACAGGAAAAATCAGGTGAAATCACACGCATTCCGGCTTGATATGATGCGTGGTATCAAAAGAGGCGGTTTCTGGATTACGGAACAGTTAAGCGGTATAGTAGGCGGTTGGACAACAATGTCACCTGCACCCCGTCCGGGAATGATTATGGGATATTCGTTGCAGGCGTTTGCTCACGGTGCGGACACTATAATGCATTTCCGCTGGAGAACCGCTAAAAAAGGTTCTGAAATGTTCCTGCACGGAATACTTGACCAGAGCAACGTTCCGTCAAGACGTTTTTTTGAGTTTGCGGAACTTTGTAAAACCGCTTCAAAAATTGAATTATTC
>CAMWRL010000105.1 GCA_947176685.1 uncultured Ruminococcus sp.
GTATCGTTATATGACATTATTATATACTGGTCTGAAACCTTGTCTTCGGAAAGTTCAAGTGCGGTTGTAAGTTCAGAAACGAGCTTATCGCAGTCAACATCATATACAAGTCTGTGAATTGCCTCAAATTCAAGAGCCTTGCTGTAAAGGTTGACGATTTCAACAAGTGCATAACGTGCAGGGTGATTTGAAAAATCCTTGTCCGGATTTGCTTTTTTAAGCTGTTCGTAAAACTCTTTGGCTGTTGCAAGTGAATGATTTCCGTCACCCATAGCAAAAAGCAATATATCATCATTGATATTTCCGGCAAGCTTGCAGAGGGCAGAATTTATTTTTTCCTGCGCCTGCTCATCAAGCAGATAACCCTTTATACTGCCGCCGCCCTGCATAAGTTCAAAATCGTAAAGTTTTTTCATATCACTGTTTTTCAGAGGTTCAATAACTGTATTGTCGGGGTCGTCAATCAGAATCATTATATGCGGAAGTTCCAGTGATGCACCCTGACGGACTTTTATACGTGGAGGGATTCGCTCTATAACAGTAGCTTCGGTTGCACGTACCTGCGAAGTACTGCCCTTTGAAAAGTCGTATTCTTCAAGGTCTATAGCTCCGACAACGCCCTGTCTCAAAATGCCGTTGCTCTGGATTCTCTCAACATAGACCATAGCGTTTTTGTATTCTTCAAAGACCCCGTCTGAAATGTACTTATCCATAGCGGCGTGAATGTTGTCGATACTTTCGGAAACGCCGTTGTCTTCGAGGTAGATTTCCGGAAGTATCAGATTGAGAGTTGACGGAGCATTTTCGACAATTTTGTTGACGGTATTCCAGTATTCTGGTTCGCTGGTGTACTGGTCGCACGCAATGACTGACCATTTATGCATATCCTCATTTTTCGGAATAAGTATATCCGCATTTTTGAAAGCTGTTGTATTCATAACAGATTATTCTCCTTTTACAAAATTTTTCAGTTCCTGATTCAGTTTTGAAACAGGCAGTCCCACAACGTTGAAGTAATCACCGCTGATTTTTTCTATAAGCAATGAGCCTTTGCCCTGTATGCCATAACCGCCGGCTTTATCAAAAGGTTCTCCGGTAGCTATGTACCATTCAATGTCTTCTTCGGAAAGCTTGCGGAAAGTCACTTCCGTCACCTCAGAAAAAGTCCTGACATTATTTCCGCATACTATGGAGCAGGCGGTTATTACCTCGTGTGTTCTGCCGGACAGCATTTTAAGGTACTCACGGCACTGGTCACTGTCTTTCGGCTTGCCCAAAATTTTCTCGTCAATTATTACCGTCGTATCACAGCCTATTAATAAGTCTTCCGGAAAAGATTTGGTTACTGACCGTGCCTTTATTTCCGCAAGGTATTCAGAAGCTTTCAGAGGGTTGATATTTTCCGGCAAAGTCTCATCAACGTCCGCTGAAACAGCCTTGAAATCCTCAGTAATAAGGTTCATAAGTTCACGCCGTCTGGGTGAAGCAGATGCAAGTATTATCATAATATCACGTCCTTTTAAAACTATATCATATACTTGATATATTGTCAATATTTTCACGAAAAATGTTTTATTTCTGAATCGCACTAAAATACCGCTGGCTGTCTGACAACCAGCGGTAAAGATTTATTCTGAAATAACGTCATTATAGAGTTCAGTGTATACACCTGCCGAAACAGACCAGCTATAATTACATTTCATAGCACGTTTGACCAAATCTTCCCAGATATTTCTGTCGTTGTAGTCGTGAACGGCACGTTTTACAGCGTCAAGCATATCATTAGCGTTGTACGTCTTGAACGTGAAACCATTACCATTTACTCCGCCGTTGTCGTGTACAGAGTCACGCAAACCGCCTGTTTCACGAACAATCGGAATAGTTCCATAACGCATAGCAATCATCTGAGCAAGTCCGCAAGGCTCGCTTTGGGACGGCATAAGGAACATATCAGCACCGGCATAGATTTTGTGGGAAAGTTCTGGTACAAATCCAAGTGTTACGGAAATCCTGTCGGGATAACGTGCCGCCATTTCACGGAAAAAGTCTTCATAAATTTTTTCACCGCTTCCCAGAATGGCGAACTTCACGCCCATATGAACGATTTCTTCAAGAACGCATCTTATTAAATCAATGCCCTTGTGGTTGACGAACCTTGTCACAATACCAATAACAGGTTCTTCGCCGTCAGCCAGACCAAGTTCAGAAATCAAAGCGTTTTTGCAGGCTTTTTTTCCGGAAATATCATCAGCTGAAAAACTGCCGGCAATATACTTGTCGTTCTGAGGGTCATATAAATCATAATCTATTCCGTTAAGAATGCCTTTCAGTTTATACTGTTTGGTAACAAGAATCCTGTCAAGCGAATGTGCGTACCACGGGTCAAGGATTTCCCACGCATAACTCGGACTTACAGTAGTAATATAATCAGCGGTTTCAAAAGCACCTTTCATCATATTTATGTACCCGTCGTATTCAAGAAGATTGATATTATACTGTGGAATACCCATCAACTCGCCCAGAACCTCACGGCCATAGCGTCCCTGATACTCGATATTGTGAACGGTAAAAATAGTTTTGATGCCGTCAAAACCCTGTTGATACTTATAATAAATGCTGTAGTATACCGGAATCAACGCTGTCTGCCAGTCGTGACAATGGATAATGTCGGGTTTGAAGTCTATATATCGGAGCATTTCAAGAACAGCACGGTCAAAAAATACAAATCTTTCGCAGTCATCGTAAAAGCCGTACAGACCGTCACGGGCAAAATAATACTCATTGTCGATAAAATAGTAATCAATATCATTCAAAGAAGCTTTGAAAATACCGCAGTATTGCTTACGCCACGAAACATCAACAGTAATGTTGTTTATAAAAGTCATTGCGGAACGCAGTTCCTTATTGACAGCACTGTAAAGCGGCATAACAACACAACATTTATCACCGTTGGCATTGATTGACTTCGGCAGCGAACCGACTACATCAGCAAGACCGCCTGAGGCTGCAAACGGTACAGCCTCACTGGCAGCAAAAAGTATATTCATAAGGAAACACCCCGTTAAATCCTGCCGTTTTTGCCTATATAAAGCGGATACGTTTCAGAGCCGGTCAAAACCTTGTCGTCACTTATCTCAACGCACTTGTCGGTAATTATAGATGAGATGCTACAGTTATCACCGATTTTTGTACTTTGGAGAATTACGGAATTTTTGATTACAGTACCCTTTCCGACCTTTACGCCCCTGAACAGTATGGAATTTTCAACAGTACCTTCAATTATACAACCGTCTGCAATAAGTGAGTTCTTGATGTTGGATTCCAGACCATATTTTACAGGACCATTGTCGCCGATTTTTGTGTAAACGGGTATATTTTTCTTGAACAGTGCGTTTCTTTTTTGGGTATCAAGGAGCATTTTGTTAGCAATATAATAGTTCTGAACGCTGTCGATTCTTGTAAAGAAGTCCTTGTGTTCGTAACCCATAATTTTGTATTCATTCATTTTGCCCTGAAGTATCTCACGGGTAAAGCTATACTGATTACGGCTTGCGGCTTCGGAAACGATTTTCTTTAAAAATTCCTTGCTTATGATGAGCATATCAAGCCACATGTTGCACTCGCCGGAAATCTGCGGGTCAACAAGTACATCACTAAGACAGTTTTCGCTGTTGAAGTCCAATATAGTTGCGCAACTATTCTTTTCGCTGTCATAAATACCCTTGCTGTATATAAGAGTAATGTCCGCACCTGTATCGGTATGCTGTTTGAGGACGGGTGTAAAGTCTATAGTTGTAACAACATCGCAGTTTGCGAGAATTACGTATTTAGCTTTGGAATGTTCCACAAAGCTCCAGACGTTATTCAGGGCATCAAGTCTGCCTTTGTAGATACCGCCCGTCTGACTGTACGGCGGAAGAAGATGCAGACCGCCTTTTTTACGGGACAAGTCCCAGTCACGACCCGAGCCGAGATGGTCAAGAAGTGAGCCATAGTTTGATTTAGTGATAACGCCGACTTCATAAACGCCGGAGTTTACCATATTTGAAAGCGGAAAATCTATCAGACGGTAACGTCCGCCGAAAGGTATTGAACCCATAGTTCTCTGCTTTGTAAGTTCGCTGACATATGAATCGTGCATACTTGCGAAAATAAGTCCTAAAACATTGTAATTAACACTCATATTAAAAAATCCCTCCGGTCAGATATTTTCACCGATAATGTCTTTAGGGGCAACGGTCTTGTTTTCGGAAACTGTAACGTTGTGACCGACAACAGCAATTCCCCAGTCGTCACGGTTTGCAACCTGTTCGGGGTCTAAACCGATATGTGCGCCGCTTTCAATAACGCTGTCGCTTCCGACTATTGCGTACTCAACTACTGCACCCGACTTTATGACAGCTCCCGGCATAACTATACTGTATTTTACAGTAGCGTCCTTTTCGACTGTAACACCTGAGAATACTATAGAGAAGTCAACAATGCCGTCAATACTGCTTCCCTCATCAATCATTGAGTTTTCAATATTAGCATTGTCGCCGACATACTGAGGCGGCATATAGTTATTGCGTGAATAGATTTTCCAGCTTGGGTCGTAGAGGTCAAGCGGAACGCTTGGACTGAGCAAGTCCATATTAGCTTCCCAGAGGGAATCTAGTGTGCCGACATCTTTCCAGTAGCCCTCAAACTCATAAGCGAAAAGTCTCTGTTTGTCACGGAGCATAGAAGTAATAATATCCTTGCCGAAGTCCTTTGACCATTTTTCGCCACGTTCACGCTTGGCGTTGGCATCGTTTTCGTTTTCGATGAGATATTTTCTGAGTTTATCCCAACTGAATACATAGATACCCATTGAAGCAAGTGTGGACTTGGGTTCTTTCGGCTTTTCAACGAAATCTGTAACTTTGTTGTTTTCGTCACAAATCATAATACCGAAACGTGAAGCCTCAGCTCTCGGAACGTCAATAACGGAGATTGTACAATCAGCGTTGTTTGCGATATGGAAGTCAACCATTTTTGAGTAGTCCATTTTGTAGATGTGGTCACCGCCGAGAACTACAACGTATTCAGGGTTATAGCGTTCAATAAAACGCATATTCTGATAGATTGCATTAGCTGTACCCTCGTACCATGAAGCACCTGCCTGAGTTTCATAAGGCGGCAGAACATGTACACCGCCATTCATCTTATCCAAATCCCAAGGCTGACCATTGCCGATATATTCGTTGAGGACAAGCGGCTGGTATTGAGTGAGTACGCCTACTGTATCAATACCGGAGTTGGTGCAGTTGGACAGCGGAAAGTCAATCAGACGATATTTACCGCCGTACGGAACAGCCGGCTTGGCGACATTTTTAGTAAGTGCATAAAGTCTGCTGCCCTGACCGCCGGCAAGCAGCATTGCAACGCATTTTTTCTTTGTATACATAATTTCCTCCTAAAATAGTTACAGAAATTTATTCAGCCTCAGCAGATTTTTTCTTTGATGAGGTTTCAGACTTTTTGGCAGTACCAGAAGACTTTGTTGTGCGTGTTTTCTTCACGGGAGTTTCCGCTTTTTCATCTTCTGATACTTTGGGAGTTCTTTTCTTTACCGGAGCGTATTTCAGATATATTACAGACAGCGGAGCAAGAGTCATTGAAATACTCTGTTCAAAGCCGTGCATAGCGGTTTTGCCTGTTCTGAAAGACTTTTCGGTTACGCCTGAACCGCCGAATTCTTCGGCATCGGTATTAAAGACGAGCTTGTACCTGCCCTTTTTCGGAACGCCTATTTTATAATCCTGACGACCTACCGGAACGAAATTGCAGACAGCAATAATTTCTTCGCCGTTGTCATCGATACGCCGGAAAGCTATAACACTTTGTTTGTTGTCATCGTTGGAAATCCAGCTGAAGCCGTTCCAGGAATCATCATTCTGCCAGAGGGGAGAATTTTCAGAATAGAATTTATTGAGCTTTTCCGAATATTTAAGCATAGTCTTGTGTTCGCCGGACTTTATCAAATCCCATTCAAGCTGAGTCTGATAATTCCATTCGTTTTCCTGAGCGAACTCCTGACCCATAAACAGCAGTTTTTTACCAGGATGAGCCATCATATATGCCAGAAATGCACGGTATGAAGCAAATTTGTGTTCACGTTCGCCGGGCATTTTGTTGAACATTGAGCATTTACCGTAAACAACCTCATCGTGTGAAATAGGCAGTACATAGTTTTCGGAAAAAGCATAATAGAATGAAAATGTAAGTTTGTCGTGGTGGAACGAACGGAAAAGCGGGTCAAGCGACATATATTGAAGCATATCGTTCATCCAGCCCATGTTCCATTTGAAGTTGAATCCAAGACCGCCGACGTCCGCAGGTTTTGTAACCATAGGCCAAGCGGTAGATTCTTCGGCAATCATAAGAG
>CAMWRL010000106.1 GCA_947176685.1 uncultured Ruminococcus sp.
GAATATACAGGAGACAAGGGAATAAAACTCTCCGACGTTAAAAACGGCACTCACTTAATGACTGAATTTATCGGACAGTTTTCGGACTATGATTTGTCATGCATAATCCGTGGCGAGGGTATGGGCAGTCCGAGAGTTACAGCCGGTACTGCTTCGGCGTTCGGCGGAGTGTCAGACAATCTTGTTAAATTCGGAATCCCTGCCGCCTGTTGCGCTGACGGTCCTTCCGGAATGCGTCTTGACTGCGGTACTAAAGCTTTCAGTCTGCCTAACGGTACTATGATTGCGTCAACCTTTAACCGTGAACTTATGACAGAACTTTTTGAAATGCTCGGTCTTGAAATGACCGTAAACAAAGTTGACTGTATTCTGGGAGCAGGAATGAACATTCACCGTCACCCACTGAACGGCAGAAACTTTGAATATTTTTCGGAAGACCCGTTTTTAACCGGACAAATGGCTGCTGCTGAACTCCGTGGATTGCACAAATCAGGCGTTACAGGAACTATCAAGCATTTCTGCGGAAACAATCAGGAAACTAACCGTCATTATGTTGATTCGGCAGTTTCAGAACGTGCGCTGCGTGAAATCTATTTAAAGGGCTTTGAAATTGCCGTGAAGTCCGGAAACGCCGACAGTATTATGACTACATACGGCAGTGTCAACGGTGTATGGACTGCCGGAAATTTTGACTTGAATACAACCATTCTCCGCAGTGAATGGGGTTTTGACGGCTTCACAATGACAGACTGGTGGGCTAATATAAATTCAAGAGGTACTGCACCGGACAAAAATGACTTCGCATCTATGGCAAAGGCTCAGAATGATGTATATATGGTGTGTGCGGATGGAGCGTCCGGAAACGATAACACCCTTGCGGAACTTGAAAAAGGCACGTTGAAGCGTTGTGAACTCCAGCGGAATGCAATGAATATATGCCGTTTCATTATGGGTACTCACGCTATGGAGAGGCTTTGCGGAGAAGAAGAAACTGTTGAAATAATCAACCGTCCGGACGATTCAGCCGAAAATGATACTCCGGTAATCTTCTATGAACTTGATGGCAGTCTTAAAATTGACCTTAACGGCATCAGCTCCGAAAAAGGCAGTCATTATAGTTTCGCACTCACGGTAAAGACTCCCGGTTACTATAATGTTACAATAACGGCTTCTTCGACCAAAAGCGAATTAGCACAGATTCCTGTTACCATTTTTGCAATGGGTACGGCTTCGGGTACTTTTACATGGAACGGCACTGACGGTAAACCCGTTTCACTTTCAAAGGAAGTTCCGATGTTCTCGAGGTTCACGGCGATAAGGCTTTATTTCGCTCAGAACGGTCTTGACCTGCACGGCGTAGAGTTCAAACTTGTAAGGGAAGCAACAAGTCTTGAAGATGTTGCTTTTAAACAGGAGGGATAAATGAATATACAGATTTTCGGCACAAAGAAGTGTCAGGACTCCCGAAAGGCTGAACGCTTTTTCAAGGAAAGGCGTATTAAATACCAGTTTATTGATATGAAAGAAAAAGGTATGAGCAAAGGAGAATTTAACAGTATAAAGCAGGCTGTCGATGGTCTGGACAGTATGATTGACAAAAATTCCAAAGACAAGGATTTACTTGTACTGCTTGAATATCTTTCGGACGGCGACAGGGAAGAAAAAGTTTTTGAAAACCAGTCTGTTATAAAAACTCCCGTTGTCCGCAACGGCAAAAAAGCTACTATTGGCTATTGTCCGGACATCTGGAAAGACTGGGAATAGTTAAAAATATAAATTTTCTTAAAAGCAGTGCATTTTGTATGCGGATATGTTATAATTAATATACAATATATTAATCGGCTTTTTGAAAGGAGCTAATATTATGGGTCTTATTTCAGCAACTATTGTTGCAACAACTTCAGCCCTCAAGGATACATGGAAGGAATTTTTCTATTGTGATGCCCTTCCGGCAGACGTTCTTGTTGTAAAGGGCAAGAAAAAAACAGGAAAATTCTCATCAAACAAGGGCGATGACAATATCATCACCAACAACAGCAAAATCGTTGTCAATGACGGTCAGTGTATGATTATTGTTGACCAGGGTCAGGTTGTGGAAGTCTGCGCTGTTCCCGGAGAGTACGTTTATGATATGTCAACCGAACCGAGCCTTTTCGGCGGAAATCTCAGTCAGAACATTAAGGAGACCTTTAAGGTTATCGGCAAGCGTATTTCTTTCGGCGGAGATACAGCACACGACCAGAGAATCTATTATTTCAACCTCAAGGAACTTACAGACAGCAAGTTTGGTACTCAGAACCCCGTACCGTTCAGAATGACTTATGAGGACATCGGCAGAAGCTTTACTGTAGGCGTACGCTGCAACGGCGTGTTCTCTTACAGAGTCAGTGACCCGCTTTTGTTCTATACCAACGTATGCGGCAATGTTTCCAGTGCGTACACCCGTGCAAACATCGACCAGCAGCTTAAAACGGAGTTCCTGAACGCCCTCAATCCGGCATTTGCAAGACTTTCGCAGACCGGTCTTAGATATGACGAACTTCCTCTGCATACCGTTGAACTTTCCGACGCTATGAGAAGTGTATTATCTCCTCAGTGGAGCGAAAAAAGAGGTCTGGAGATTGTTTCTGTAGCGATAAATTCCGTTACAATCTCAAAGGACGATGAGGAAAGAATAAAGAGATTTGAAGATACTGCGTGGAATAGAGACGCTTCAAATGCTGCCGCAATGCTTGTCAACGCTCAGGCTGACGCAATGACTGCTGCTGCCAGAAATTCGGGCGGTGCGGCTATGGGATTCTATGGAATGAACATGGCTCAGCAGGCAGGAGGTCTTAATGCTCAGGCACTTTTCCAGATGGGTGCGGCTCAGCAGCAACAGCAGAATGCCGCCAACTCGTGGAAATGCTCCTGCGGTACTTCAAATACCGGAAAGTTCTGCGCAAACTGCGGAAGCCCGAAACCGTCAGCTCAGGGTACATGGAAATGCTCATGCGGTGCTGAAAATAACGGAAAGTTCTGCGCAAACTGCGGAAGTCCCAAACCAGCGGCTCAGGGTACATGGAAATGTTCGTGCGGCACTGAAAATACCGGAAAATTCTGCGCAGAGTGCGGAAGTCCGAAACCGTCAGCAAATAAGGCGTTCGCATGCAGTACATGCGGCTGGACTGCTCCGGATGTGAATAATATCCCGAAATTCTGTCCCGAATGCGGCGAACAGCTTAAATAATTAATGACTAATGGTTTTGTCCTCCCGAACGGGAGGATAAAATTTAAAGAACATTCACAATGTTGTATGATTACAATGGATTAGAATTTCTATAGAAATATAACATTGATTTTTTATAAACGGAGGAAAATATATGTGCGGAATAGTAGGCTTCACAGGAAGCAAACAGGCTGCTCCGATACTGCTTGACGGTCTTTCAAAACTCGAATACAGGGGATATGATTCAGCCGGAATAGCAGTCCGTGACGGCGAGAACGAGACAGAAATCGTAAAAGCCAAGGGCAAACTCAGAACTCTCAAGGAAATGACCAACAACGGCGACGCTGTAAAAGGCTGCTGCGGAATCGGTCACACAAGATGGGCTACTCACGGTGAACCGTCAACTCTCAACGCCCACCCTCACGCAAGTGATGACGAAAACGTTATAGGCGTACACAACGGCATTATCGAAAACTATCAGGAACTTCGGGAAAAACTCTCAAAGAACGGATATACATTCAAGTCTCAGACAGATACGGAAGTTGCTGTAAAACTCATAGACTATTATTACAAAAAGTACAGTCTGGGAGCTGTTGACGCAATCGCCCGTGCTATGATAAGAATAAGAGGTTCATATGCACTTGCGGTAATGTTCAGGGACTGCCCGTATGAAATATACACGGCACGTAAGGAAAGTCCGATGATTATCGGCGTTACTGACGGCGAAACCTATGTGGCTTCGGACGTTCCGGCAATCCTCAAATATACCAGAAATGTTTACTATATCGGCAATATGGAAATCGCAAAGCTTGAACAGGGCAAGGCAACGTTTTATGATATAGACAGAGAAGAAATCCAGAAAGAACTTACCGAAATCAAGTGGGACGCTGAATCCGCTGAAAAAGGCGGTTATGAGCATTTTATTCTGAAAGAAATTTATGAACAGCCTAAAGTTGTACGTGATACAATAAATTCTGTTGTAAAGGACGGTAAAATAGATTTCAGCGAGGTCGGACTTACTGATGACGAAATAAAGAATTTAAGTCAGGTATATATTGTTGCGTGCGGTTCAGCTTATTATGTGGGAATGGCAGTTCAGTATGTAATGGAAGAACTGACTTCACTTTCTGTAAGGGTTGAACTCGCTTCAGAATTCCGTTACAGAAAAATGCAGCTCGTCAAGAACAGTCTTGTGATAATAATCAGTCAGTCCGGCGAAACTGCTGACAGTCTGGCGGCACTTCGTCAGGCAAAAAAATGTGGTGTTAAAACTCTGGGCATTGTAAACGTTGTAGGTTCGTCAATAGCCCGTGAGGCAGACAATGTATTCTATACGCTCGCAGGTCCTGAAATCTCGGTTGCTACAACTAAAGCTTACAGTACTCAGCTTATAGCCGGTTACCTGCTTGCTATGAAGTTTGCGCTTGCCCGTGAGGAAATCACTCCGGAATGCTGCTCGGGAATGGTTGATGAACTCTATACCATTCCGGAAAAGATAGGAAAAATCCTTGAGGACAAGGAGCGTATACAGTGGTTTGCAAACAAACTCTCAAATGCTAAAGATGCATTCTTTATCGGTCGTGGAATCGACTACGCAATAAGCCTTGAGGGAAGCCTCAAAATGAAAGAACTCAGCTATATTCATTCAGAAGCTTACGCCGCCGGTGAACTCAAACACGGACCTATCAGTCTTATTGAGGACGGAATACTTGTTATCAGCGTGCTTACGCAGCCAGACTTGTATGAAAAGACCGTAAGCAATATGGTTGAGGTCAAGAGCCGTGGAGCTTCACTTATGGGACTTACGACTTACGGCAACTACAATATGGAAGATACAGCTGATTTTACGGTATATATTCCGCAGACGAATCCGCTTTTTGCCGGAAGTCTTTCTGTTATTCCTCTCCAGCTTTTAGGCTATTATGTATCTGTTGCAAAGGGTTATGACGTTGACAAGCCCCGTAACCTTGCAAAGAGCGTTACAGTAGAATAATAAGAAAACCTGAGAATTTTCAAGTTCTCAGGTTTTTTCGTACCGGAAAAATATATTGTCTTTCAGTCCGGAAAGTTTTTGTATGCTGTCGATTATAATTTTTCTTCGTCCGAATATGTCGTAACGGATAACCATTGTTTCGTTGTCATTTACATTCTGCAAATCGCCAAAAATTTCATAATTTTCGGGGTGCCAGTGTCTCTGCGGAAAAAGTTTTCCGTTATCGTCCATATAGTATTCGGAAATGTAACCCTCGTCATCGTGATTGTGAAGTATGATTTTAAGTACTATATGTTCAGTGACTTTCCAGATTATCACATCGTTCTCAATGGAAAAATCACCTCTGAAATTATTTTCCTGACATTTTTCAATCAGGTCTTCGTTGGTTTCGGGAATGTACATATTATCACTCCATCATAAATGTCTGTCTGGGTTTCGTTGTATAAGTCCTGTGGAAATTCTTCAAGGTCTGCAAGAAATTCGTCAAAATTTTATTTTATATTCATTGATATAAATTATTATTTAAACGGAATACACGGAAAATCATCACAAGCGTCCCCGACTGCAAAGCCGAGAATTTCAGAAGCCTGTTTGCAGAAACGGTCAATAAGTCTTTTCCAGTCCTTATCGGGAATAGTGTCCGTTTCGCTGTCCTCGTAAAGCTGAAGTCCGCCGGGTTCTATGCTGTATACAATGCCGTAAGTGTGCAGCTCCTCCAGTACCGGAACGAGCTTATTGAAAAGACTGTCCGGAATAGTATAGTGAATATTAAGCGTTATGTCGTGCATATAGTATGCTCCTTTTCAGTCAAAATTTATAAGCAGAGGATAATTTTTTGTATATGATGCATAGAAATCATCAAATAATTTAAAAAACAATTCTATTGCAGCATCATTATCATTAACATTTTTTTCGATTGTTTCAAACCAAAATTCAAATTCTGTCGGTTCAACATCAAATTTTTTTCTTACAAATTTTGGAAATTCATTTTTAAAGAACATATCAAAATCATCTTTTTGATTAAACGATGTTTCTGCACATAGAAAACCGTTTATAAAGAAACCTATATCAGAAATTGAATCAATTTTATTTTTCCCGAAACATACACCAGGTCTGACTTTAATTATTGATACAAATTTATGTATATTCATTATAT
>CAMWRL010000107.1 GCA_947176685.1 uncultured Ruminococcus sp.
TAGACAGGTCACGTATTGTGCCATCCATACAGCGGAAAATAAGAGATTCTGAAAAAATCGTTTCAAGAGTGATGACGATGTTGAAACCGTCTATATAAACGGTTTGTCCGGCAAGTTCTTCGGCTGAAAGTTCTCTTTCCTTGCGTGAAACTATGCTTTTTTCCGGAGATACTATACGTGATAAAGCTGTCCGCTGGCGTTCTGTCAACTGGTAATGATTGCCGACAAATATTATAACGTTTCTTATGGGATAACCCCTGTTAAGCAGAAAATGTACTTCTTCGGCGGCGGTGCGGAGTTTTTCAAGGTTTTCGTTATTGAAGTCCCTCAAGTCCGTTATCACAAAGCCCCTTTTTGTTTCGCTCATTCTGCTGACCTCTCTTTCTTACAAAAAAATATATTTATTCAATATTTTAAACAACTGTTCTGAATGTTAAAAAATTATAATCATATACCGTAGTGAATTACAAATTTATCTGAACTTACTGCTTCCCATAGCAGAGATGCAAGGTCATTGAGTTCAGGTTTTTCTGAAATTATTTCAAGAAACTGTTTTGTAGATTCCGGCGGTATAAGTGTTATTCCATAATATGCAAGTCCGTTTTCCGGACGGTCAAGAGTATGCCAGTAACATTTCAATATCCGCAGACTTTCCGCAATATTTAAAATATATCTGTCATCAACTGTAATACAGTTATATTTTTGCGGTGAGTAAATGTCATATCTCTTGTGTTTTTTCGGAGTTTCCGGCATTATTCCAAATTCGTGTGCAGGCATTTTTCCCCAACTTTCTGTTTAATGATTTAAAAAAGGCGGTGTGATATGGACGTTTATACAGTAAGTTTTTTCGGACATAGGATAGTTGAAAATATTCCGGAAGTCGAAAAAAAGCTGATTGAAATTGTAAGTGGTATAGTTGAAAACAATGAGTATATCAGATTCCTTATAGGGCGTGAAGGGCAGTTTGACTGGCTTGTATCTTCCGTGATAAGCCGTGTCGCTTACAAACGACATAACACTTATACAATACTTGTTCTGCCGTACATAAAAGCCGACTATCGTGACCACAAGGAAAATTATCTTTCGTTTTATAACGAAGTCGAAATATGTGAAAAGTCTTCGCAGGCACATTTCAAGTCGGCGTTTCAAATACGCAACAGAAATATGGTTGACCGTTCAGACCTTGTAGTATGCTGTATCCAGCATAAAAGCGGAGGTGCATATAAGACAGTCTGTTACGCCAAAAAACAAAACCGTAAAATAATCAACATCGGTTAAAAATAATTTTATCATATTTTGTAAGTAATGTCAAATCTTTATTTATCCGACAATAAAAAGAAAGTCCGGAAAAATCAATCTCCCCGAAACTTCACGTTGCGTGAGCTTCGGGGAGAAATAATTATCGAATTTCACCGCAGGCTATTTTGATGCCTGAATTGCCGGACGGTTGAGTATGGTAATCATCGGGAGCAGTATGGATTATAACCGTATGTCCCGTTACCTGTTCCGGCTGAAAACGGTTAGTAAAAACGGCACTCCAGGAGTAGCCGTCATTACTGAAAACTGCCGGAAGGTCGCCCATATGGAATGGGTGCAGTGAATTGTCGGGATTGAGATGAGAGCCGACATTTGCGAAAGGGTCTGCCTGTGTGCCTGAACATTCCGCACCGTTGTGAATGTGCATTGCATATACGCCTTTATTCTCCGGAAGTCCGGAAAGTTCCGTGACCACAAGAGTACCGCCGCAGGCTTTTATAAAAGAGACTGTACCGTGCAGACGGGGGAATTTTTCAGAACCGTGTATTACTGCCTTACAGCAGGGACAGCGGCATAATGCCTGACAGAATGTGAACATATCATACCTCCGGAAAACATAGTTATACTATGATATGCAGAAACCTGAAAATACGTTACGGCAAAACCGGATATGCGGGGCTGTCTGACCGGAGATATATGTATCAAAATCCGTTTTAAATAAAGAAAAGGGTTTTACTTTCCGGCAGATTTTTTCTGCGGACTTGCGGGTTTGCTTGATGGAATGTTTGTCTTAGTGCTGATGAGTTCTTCAATACCCTTTGTAACTTTGTAGTATTCTTCGGTGAGTTCTTTGAGGTATTTTTTGCCCTTATCAGTAATGCTGTAGTACCCCCTTGTACGTCTGCGTCCGACCAGAACCTGTTCGTCTTCGATAAGACCGTTGTCAATCATTCTGTAAAGAGTCGGATACATAGAACCGTCCTTTATTGCGAACTGTCCGCCGCTTCTTTCTTTCATTTCCGTAAGGATTTCGTAACCATACATTTCACGTTCACTGAGCAGGTGAAGCAGAACCATTTCAACAGTTCCACGTTTAAGACTTTCGCATATTTTCATAAAAAAATCTTTCCTTTCTGTTTATTGATATGAATCAGATATTTCCGACCGTTGTTATTATAACATACCGGACTAATATTTTCAATACTATAATTTTATATATATTTAAATAATAATATATTGATTTATCGAAGCCGTGTATAGTTTTTTCGGCTGTTTTACAAGGTTTTTTCAGTACAACAGTCAATCTTATGTGGTATTTTTGCAATACTGGATATTATAAAATTTTTTCACATATGAAAAAGTTTTTGTTGCAGTTTTTACAGGAGTATGTTATAATATAATTAATAAGTTTTATAAAAAAGGAAATGAGACTATGTTACAGGATATTATGCCTAAAAAACTCAATAATCATTACTCTGCGGAAATTATGCCCGAAAACAACAGTATGATTTTTCATTTCAAGGGGAGCGATGTTCTTGTCAGTGAAACTTCCTCGCCGTTTCCTGCTTATGGAAAAATCATACCTGAACATTCTGTATATCTGTTTTCAATAGGGGACGTTAAATATTTCCTCGCAAGGGATATGTCAGTAAAAGTCCCCGACGGCTATACATACCAGAATATAAAGAAACTCCGCACTTCCGGAAATGTCGGGAAAGAAGATTTCTTCGCACTGTTTACGGCGTACCACCTGTCGGAATGGTACAGGTCAAACTGTTTCTGCGGACGGTGCGGTCAGCGGACTGAGCTTTACCGTGCAGAACGTGCCGTGCGTTGTACGGGCTGCGGAAAAATAATCTATCCCCGACTTAATCCGGCTGTAATCGTTGGCGTGACCAACGGTAATAAACTTCTTATAACCCACTACGTACAGAACAGGGGAGTTACATGCAACGCTCTTGTGGCAGGCTTCACGGAAATAGGCGAGACATTTGAAGAAACCGTCAGCCGTGAGGTTATGGAAGAAGTCGGACTGAAAGTCCGGAATATACGTTATTACAAATCCCAGCCTTGGGGATTTTCCGGAGGTATACTTGCCGGATTCTTCTGTGACGTTGACGGCAGTGACGTTATAACCCTTGACAAGAGCGAACTCAGCAGTGCCGTATGGACAGAAAAAAATGATATTACCGGTCAAACTGACGACTACAGTCTTACAAACGAAATGATGATGTATTTCAAAAACTCCTTTTGACATTATGAACATATTTTATTAAATTTACAAATTGTTTCTTGACACTTGTTGATATTTGTGGTAGTATAGAAATATCAGTTTTGGTTTTTAAAAATCCGTATTATAAGGAGGCGTTTTATGAATATAAAAAAAGCTGCGGCTGTGATATCAGCGTTATGCATAACTTCCGGAATGTTTTCCGGCTGTGGGGATTCAGAAAAGAAGTCCGGAAAAAAATACGGTCTTAACCCAAAAGAACCCGTGAATATTACTATATGGCACTACTATAACGGCGTACAACAGGAAAATTTTGACAATGCAGTAAGAGAATTTAACGAGACAGTGGGAAGTCAAGAAGGTATAGTCGTTGAGGCTTACAGCAAAGGCAGTATTGACGAACTTTCCGACAGTGTGATTGCGGCAGTCAAACAGAATGCCGGAGCAGAAGAAGTTCCGGATATGTTTGCGGCATATTCAGAAACTGCCTACGCTGTTGACAAGCTCGGCAGTGCTGTGGATTTGTCTGAATACTTTACTGAAGAGGAACTCAAAGAATATGTTGACGGTTACATAGAAGAGGGCAGAATCAGTGCGGACGGCGGTCTGAAAATTTTTCCGACCGCAAAAAGTACTGAAATTATGATGATTAACCTTACAGACTGGGAAAAGTTCGCTGATTCCGAGGGCGTAAGCACTGACAACCTGAAAACATGGGAGGGCGTTGTTGATACGGCTGAGAAGTATTACAGATATACTGATAATCTGACTCCCGATATTGAAAATGACGGCAAGGCGTTCTTCGGACGGGATTCTGTCGCAAACTATATGCTTGTCGGCGCAAAACAGCTCGGTGCGGAATTTGTGACGTTTAAAGACGGTCAGGCAAGTCTTAATATTGATGAGACAGCCGTCCGCAGATTATGGGACAATTATTATGTTCCCTATGTAAAGGGCTATTTCACTGCCCAGAGCCGTTACAGGAGTGATGACGCTAAAATAGGTGAAATCATTGCCCTTATCTGTTCCACTACCGGTGCGGCATATTTTCCGGATTCCGTAACAATTGATGATGATTATACATATCCTATAGAATCCCTTGTTATGCCCGTGCCTAATTTCGAGGGTACAGACCCGTATCTTGTACAGCAGGGAGCAGGAATGGTTGTTACTGAATCCGATGAAAAAAATGAGTATGCCTGTACCGTATTCCTCAAATGGTTTACCGAAAAAGAACGTAATATATCATTCTCAGTAGGTTCGGGATATATGCCGGTAAAAAAAGACGCAAATGATGCCGGACTTATTTCGGCAGACAAAGTGGGTTCGGAAAATACAATGCTTTTAGGTGCATTGAAAGTTGCTATTGACGAAATCCAAAGCTATAAACTTTATACAGCCAAGCCATTTGACAATACAGCCGAAACAAGAAACTTTATCGGAGAGTATATCCAGAATACTGCTCAGGAAGATTTTGACGAAGCAAGCAGGAGAATTTCCGGCGGTGAAAACCGTGACAAGGTTCTTGAAGATTACGTTTCCGACAAGGCATTTGCCGAATGGTACAGCGGATTTTCAGCGGGTTTACGCACTGCATCGGGTATGGAATGATTCCCGTACAGTCCGGAAGGAGGTTATATGACTAAAAATTTTAACCAGCCGGCAGAAGATAAAAGTCCAAGGAAAACTAAAATGCTTGTGCGGTTGCTTATACCGATGTTGATTCTGATATTATTTCAGATGATTACATTTTTTTCCGTACTTGCAATCGGCGGTGAGTTTACCTTTATACAGAAATATGCATATGATACCCTTGTTGAAAAGACACGCAACCGAACCAGTTATATCGAAAAAGAACTATGCCAGAAAGTGACGTTTGTGAATGAAGCAGCAGAAAAAATAAACACTCTTGTACGTGAAAAACTTGAGGAAAAAAATGCGGATATATCACTGCTCAAAAAGGATAAGGAACTTAACCGTGAAATAATCGAAGAATCTGTTGACGATATAATATATCTGTTGCGCAGAAGCCTTGCAAATGATGTATATATTATCCTCGAAACAGACAAACTTTACAGTGACATTACATCTCCCAACGCAAAAGCCGGTATGTATCTGAGAGACCTTGACCCGTCAACTGATTCCGGATATAAGGATTTGTTGATGGAAATAGGCTATTCGTCTATCTCAAAGGATTTCGGCATAATACTTGATTCCGGCTGGAAAGCACGTTTTGAAGCAGACCCTTACAATATGGAAAACTATGATTTTTACTACCGCACTGTTGAGAATGCTCAGGAAAATAATACATTTTCGCTGGATAGACTGGGTTTATGGAGTGGATTCTCAAATATAAATCCCAACAGTATGGGAAGTATGAAATATACAGTTCCTTTGATTGAAGATGACGGAACTGTTTACGGCGTGATAGGAATCGGTCTTACTGAAAAAACTATTCTCGTAAATCTTCCGCCTAACGATTTTGTAAGCGAAAGTGCCTGTTATGTTCTGTGCAACGGCAACGATAATTCAGATGTTTTCAACATATGTATGCATTCCGGAGTATCTTTCAACAGACTTATGGGTTCTCAAAAAACTCTCCGTCCTGCCCGTCAGATTGACGAAAATATGTACGATTTCACCCTTGAATCCAAAATAGATGCTGTCGGAAATATACAGGTAATGAATTTATATAACGCTGAAAGCGTTTACGTTGAAGACCAGTGGGCATTGATTTCTGTGGCAGAAAAAAGTGATGTATTGTTTGTTTTAACGAACCTTATAAA
>CAMWRL010000108.1 GCA_947176685.1 uncultured Ruminococcus sp.
GACAACTTCATTGTAATATATTTAATAGTTTCCTCATAGTCCGGAATCATTATATGTTCCAGAGCGTTCACACGCCGACGGGTCTTTTCAATTTCGTCCGCCATAAGCTGACAAGCCTTTTCGACTTCCGCAAGCCGTATCATCTTCGGGAAAACCTCACTCAATGCCTTTACTGCGCCGTCAAGGTCTGACGAAGTAAAAGCCGTACCATATGAATAAATATCGTTGGCATCACCCGTCCTGTACTTTGTCCGGAACTCCGGAATATATACACTCATTACATTTTTTTGTCCAACTTCAATTTCAACTTCCTGTTTCGGCAGCATAAGAGCCGTTTCCAGAACTTCCCTCTGCATAACTGACCCCGCAACTGCCATATACCTGTCGGCTTCCGAAACCGCCGCTTCAACTTCCTCACGGAGCTGTTTGTTTTCCCTGACAAGTATCATAAACTGTCTCATTAATTCGTCACGCTTGTCTTTAAGAAGCTTATGTCCACGCCTTGCAGACTGGAGCTTTTTCTTCAGTTTGCTTAACTCCATTCGGGTCGGATTAACGTTAAGTCTTGCCAAAACCCTCACCCCTCATAATACTTGTCAAGATATTCTTCCCTTATTCGTCTCAACTCGCTTCGTGGCAGAAGTCTTAAAAGCTCCCAGCCAACTGACAGCGTATCTTCAATAGTGCGGTTGTTGTCAAAACCTTGCGAAACATAGCGTTTTTCAAACTCATCTGCAAACTTTGCATAAAGTAAATCCGTCGGAGTAAGTGCGGCTTCGCCCAGTACAACCATAAGCTCTTTAGCGTCCTTGCCCCTTGCGTACGCCGAAAACAACTGATTCATAGTGTCGGAATGGTCTGCACGGGTTTTGCCTTCGCCAATGCCCTTGTCTTTCAAACGGGACAGTGACGGCAGTACGTCAACAGGCGGATTTATGCCTTTGCGGTAGAGTTCACGGGAAAGTATAATCTGTCCCTCCGTGATGTATCCGGTAAGGTCTGGAATAGGGTGCGTTTTATCATCTTCGGGCATTGTAAGAATCGGTATCATTGTAATACTGCCGTCCCTGTCAGCCTGTCGTCCGGCACGTTCGTAAATAGTCGCAAGGTCGGTATACATATATCCCGGATAACCTCGTCTGCCGGGAACTTCCTTACGTGCCGCAGAAACTTCACGCAGAGCGTCCGCATAGTTGGTGATGTCCGTCAGGATTACAAGTACGTGCATACCCTTTTCAAAGGCAAGATACTCCGCCGCCGTAAGCGCCATTTTAGGGGTTGCGATTCTTTCGATTGCCGAATCATTCGCAAGGTTTACAAAAAGCACGGTTCTGTCCAAAGCTCCGGTACTCCTGAAACTGCTGACGAAATATTCTGATTCTTCAAAGGTTATTCCCATTGCCGCAAACACTACTGCAAAATTCTCGTCAGTACCACGTACTTTAGCCTGCCTTGCAATCTGCGCCGCAAATTGTGCGTGAGGCAGTCCACTTGCCGAAAAAATCGGCAGTTTCTGACCTCTTACAAGGGTATTCAGCCCGTCTATGGCTGAAACTCCGGTCTGTATAAACTCCTGCGGATAACGTCTTGCGACAGGATTCATCGGCAAGCCGTTAACGTCCATACGCATTTCCGGAATAATTTCAGCACCGCCGTCAATTGGTCTGCCCAGACCGTCAAAAACTCTGCCAAGCATATCTTCCGAAACGCCAAGTTCCATCTGGTGTCCCGAAAAAACAACACTGCTGTCATGTAAATTTATTCCTGCGGCGTTTTCAAAAAGCTGTACAAGCGCATTCGTACCGTCAACTTCAAGTACACGGCAGCGTCTTCTTTCGCCGTTTTTAAGCCTTATTTCAGCAAGTTCGCCGTACTTTGCGCCCTCAACGTCCTTTACAAGCAAAAGAGGTCCTGCGGCTTCTTCAATTGTTCTGTATTCTCTTGGCATCAATCGTCCCTCCTGCTCAACTGGTTAAGTCCGGAAGATATTTCAACCGAAATCTTTTCAAACTTCGAATCTGTCTTTTCTTCCGGCACATACTTGAAACGTCCTATTTTTTCACGCACCGGCAAATTTGAAATTTCCTCAACATCCGCACCATTCCGGACTGCTTCAACCGCCTTGTCGTTGAAATCAAGAATCAATTTCATCATATACAACTGCTTTTTAAGACTGGTATAGGTGTCTACTTCGTGGAAAGCAAGCTGGTGCAGAAAGTCTTCACGGATTGAACGGGCTGTTTCCATTTTTATGCGGTCTTCAGCCGAAAGTGCGTCCATACCTATAAGCTTGACGATTTCTTTGAGTTCGTCCTCATCGTGCAGAATTTCCATAAATCTTGCTCTTAACTTAGTCCAGTCCGCAGAAACGTTATTATTATACCAGTCTGTCAGCGAATCAATGTACAACGAATAACTTGTCAGCCAGTTTATAGCCGGAAAATGTCTCTGATACGCAAGGTTTGAATCAAGCCCCCAGAAAACTTTTACTATACGCAATGTAGCCTGTGTAACGGGTTCAGATATGTCACCGCCTGCCGGTGAAACTGCTCCGATTACCGAAAGAGTGCCTTCCCGTCCGTCAGTGCCGTTTGAAATTACCCGTCCTGCACGTTCGTAAAACTGCGCAAGCCTGCTGCCCAGATACGCCGGATAACCTTCGTCGCCGGGCATTTCCTCAAGCCGTCCGGACATCTCACGGAGAGCCTCTGCCCAACGTGACGTTGAATCTGCCATAAGTGCTACCGAATACCCCATATCCCTGTAATATTCGGCTATGGTTATTCCCGTATATACCGAAGCTTCACGGGCGGCAACAGGCATATCCGAAGTGTTCGCAATAAGCACCGTACGCTCCATAAGCGACCTGCCTGTATGAGGGTCTATAAGTTCCGAAAACTCATTCAGTACATCAGTCATTTCGTTTCCACGCTCTCCGCAGCCTATATAAACTATTATATCAGCCGCCGCCCACTTTGCAAGCTGATGCTGTGTAACGGTCTTACCACTGCCGAAAGGTCCGGGAATTGCCGCAACACCGCCCTTTGCTATAGGGAAAAGACAGTCAACAATCCTTTGTCCTGTAATCAAAGGCATATCCGGAGAAAGTTTTTTCTTATAGGGTCTGCCCCTGCGGACTGCCCATTTCTGGAAAAGCTTTAAATTATAATCGCCCTTTTCGGTTTCCAGAACACACACAGTATCATCAACGTGAAACTCTCCTGCTGAAATTTTCCTGACTGTTCCCGAAATCCCATTTGGTACAAGTATCTTGTGCATAACTATATCCGTTTCCGGAACTGTACCGATTATGTCACCGCCGACCAGTCTGTCACCGACTTTCACTGTCGGAATAAAACTCCATAGCTTATCTCTTTTCAGTGACGGAACTTCAACGCCACGTTTCAGACTGTTGCCGCAGATTCTCTTTATATCGTCAAGTGGTCGCTGTATACCGTCAAAAATACTTCCTATAAGACCCACGCCCAACTCAACGCTCATCGGTTCACCAGTGGAAACAACTTCTTCACCAGTACCAAGACCGGCTGTTTCTTCGTAAACCTGTATCGAAGCACGGTCGCCGTGCATTTCTATAATTTCGCCGATAAGCTTCTGACTGCTCACACGCACAACATCAAACATATTAGCGTCCCTCATACCCTCTGCAACTATCAGCGAACCCGAAACTTTTACAATTTTTCCTGTACTGCTCATTAAAATCACCTCAGTTTTTCAGTATATCAGAGCCGACAGCTTTTTCCACAGTTTCGTGGACTGACCGCATACCGTCTCCGGTGTTGCCGTTTATTGCCGGAATAAGCACTATTGACGGCAACTGCTGGTTTTTGTATTTGTCTATCGTGTCCCCGACAAGTGCCGCCGCAGGTTCGGTAATATATATTACCGCAAAGTCGTTGACCGCAAGTCTTGTGATAAGCTGCGAGATTTTCTGCGGTTCTGTTTCGGGAAACACTGAAAGTCCGAGTGCTGAAAATCCCGAAACACTTGCGCTGTCACCGATTACCGCAACTTTAAACATATAGTTTCCTCAACCTTTCTGTAATTGTATGGGTGTCCGCACCGCATTCCCGACAGACGGCAATTATCCGAAGATTCTTTATTTCGGCTTCTTTCGCAATGTAGTAAGCCGCAAGCGGTTCAATCCCGAATGCTTTCATACGGGCATTTTCCGCAAGCTCTATAACCATATCGTCACAACGCTTTTCAAATTTAGCCAGACTGTCTTTCAACAGTTGGGCAAGTTCATTGTAAACCGTGTGTTCCAAAAAACCTAAAAGACTTTCCGTACCGCCGAGTGCCGCCCTTATTAAAGACTCCTTGTCAATAATGTCGCTGCCGCAGACTGCACTTTCCAGAAAATCCCGTGATTTCTGCATTATACTGCAACGGTAAGCGGTTTTTATGTCGGCACACACTATAATAATCTGTACATACTCCCGAATGAACTCCCCGCCAAAATCAACGGCTGACTTCTGCATAGCAGTAAGCGTTGCCGTATCTATGAGGGTGTCAGCAAGTTGTCCGTCAAGTGTTCTTGTCAACAGCTCATATGCCATTGAAGCCGTTTCACGCATATACTCCGGAAGAATATCAGTATTCTTTGTCCAAAACGCTTCTTTAAGTGTTTCAGACGAAACGTTGGACGGTCGAATAAAATACCCGTCCGGCTGTCTGTCGGAAATCATAGCTTTAAGGACGGCTTTCAGGTTGTGGAAATCGTTCCGGTACAATAGAATTTCAAGTTCTTTGCTGTCGGGAGCGTAAGTCCGGAGCATATCCCATACTTCCGGAAGTCCGTTGTTATCCTTTGCATTTACCAAAGCGTCAAATTCGTTCTGAGTGCGTGCGTTTATAAGCTGTTCAAGGTCGCTGTACGTGAAAAGCATATTTTCCATAGCCTTTACAGCCGCAACTGCACTTGCATATTCAGTACCCATAAAATCACCTGCCAGATAATTCTCTTGCGATAATATCGCAAACCGTATCTTTTTCGGATTCAAGTATCGCATCAAAAGTGCAGTTTTCCGAAATCAGTCCGTACTCCAGTATGAAACCATTTTCAATATCCGCAGCAACTGCCGAAATACTCACTGTTCCGCCTGCTCTGTTTGCAAGTAAGGATATTTTTTTATTAAAGTCCGCCGGAAGTCTTGCAAGGTCTTTTTGTCCGAAATAAATAATTCCGTCACCCTTGTGAATTTTACGTCCTGCAAGCCGCAGAATCATTTCAAAATATTCAGCGTCAGGAAGTCCCGAAAGTTTTTCAAGTACTTTTTTTGTTGCCGTTTCAATAAGCCCCACACGGCATTTCAGAATTTTCCGTCTGTTTTCCGCATCAACCGAGTTGCAGGCGTTCTGATAGTCGTTTTCGGCTTTTTCAAGGGCTTTTTTCATATACTCACTGTAAACCTTTTCTGCTTTCAGGTCGTCGTCTGCTTCAATAGTCCTTGCCCTGTTTTCAGCCGAAAGTATTATATTATTTTCGGTTTGTTTCTGATGGGTTTCTATAATATCCAGAATGCTGTCAAGTCCCGTCATAGCTGTCGCCCTCATATGGATATATTGTAAATCAGAAGTATTGATACTAAAAGTGCAAGTATCGCATAAGTTTCAACCATTGCCGCCATAATAATTCCTTTGCCGTTATGTTCGGGTTTTTTGGCGGTGATTCCGACACCTGCCGCCGCCGCACGTCCCTGCGCTATTCCGGAAAACAGTCCTACTACTGCAATCGGTAAAGCCGCTCCCAGAAACATTATTCCCTGCGATACTGTAAGTTCAGCGGCATTGCCGCCGATAACTCCGATTCTGCTCAACATCAGTATTGCCGTAAGAAGTCCGTAAAGTCCCTGCGTACCGGGGAGAAGCTGTAAAATAAGCACTTTACTGAATTTATTCGGGTCTACGGAGACCACTCCTGCAGCGGCTTCACCGACCAGTCCTACGCCCTTTGCCGAGCCGATTCCTGCGAAAAGTGCCGCACTTGCCGCACCTAAAACTGCCAATGCTAATCCCATACTGTTCATTCTGAAATTTCCTCCCTGAAAGTAATATATTTTGTGTCTGCCCTTAACGGTGCAAACTCTCTGCCGCCGCCCGTGTAGAACTTTGAGAAAAGTTCAACAAACTGCAATCTGTCCGTGTGGACGTATGCTCCCAAAAGGTTTATAGCCAGATTTGCGGTATGTCCCAGTATGAAC
>CAMWRL010000109.1 GCA_947176685.1 uncultured Ruminococcus sp.
ATATTATATCATAATCAGGCGTTTTTTGCAATAAAATTGTCGGAATTTGTCGGATATTATCGGTTTTTTATTTTTCCGGAAACTGTTGTGAGAGAATTTTTCACAGCAGTTTTTTTATGAGGAGATAGTGCTTTGTGCATATGCCCAGTTATGAAAGATAGTTAATATCATTTTGTGGTTGATTTTTACAAAGTTTTAGTGTCAGGACAGGGAAGATGTTAATGGACATTAAAATGTTTTAACTTAATATATATGTGCAGCATTTCCGGCATAGTACGAATTATGCACTATCCACAACTTGACATATATTGAAACAGTTCTCTGTTTGCATATTGCTGAATAAGGTAGGTAACTTGACAAAATCCGGAATTTGTGATATTATAATGATATTATTTTGATAATAAAATTTTTTCAGAAAAGGAGTAATCAATATGGAAAAAGTCCTTGAAGTCAAGGGACTTACCAAGCAGTACACCAAAGTACTTGCAGCGGACAAAGTGTCTTTTGAGATTGGGAAAGGGGAGATATTTGCCCTTATAGGTCCTAACGGGGCAGGCAAAACCACTACTATACGTATGATTTCCACGCTTCTCAAACCTACAGACGGAGATGCAGTTGTAGGAGGCTACAGCATAATCAGCGAACCGGAAAAAGTACGGGAATGTATTACATATCTTCCGGACGAAGCAGGAGCTTACAAAAACATGACGGGTATGAATTATCTTAAATTTATGGCTGGACTTTTCTGTACAGACCCGAAACAGATTATTGACTGTGTTAACCGTGCAAAGGAAATATGCGGACTGGGCGACAGACTCAACGACAAAATCGGCAGTTACAGTCGTGGTATGATTAGAAAACTGCTTTTGTCCCGTGCCGTGATGACAAGACCTAAACTTGCGATTCTGGACGAGCCGACCAGCGGACTTGACGTTATAAACGCTATCGAAATCCGCAAGATGATTAAAAAGCTTGCCGCAGACGAGGGAATGTCATTTCTGTTGTCATCGCACAATATGCTTGAAATAGAGTTTGTTTCCGACCGTGTGGGCATTATCTCAAAAGGGCATTTAATGGTTACGGGTACGGGCGAGGAACTCAAACAGCGTTACAATGCCGCAAACCTTGAAGAAGTATTTGAAAGGGTGGTGCTTGAAAATGAAATTCATTAACCTGCTCCAGAAAGAACTCAAAGAATTAATCAACGCACAGATGATTATAAGTCTTGTTGCGATTCTTGTAATGCTTTCGCTTATGGGAAACGTTACGAAAACCGCTATAAAAGACGTTACGGAAGAAGCCAAAAATCCGAAAATAAACATCAGTGACCGTGATGACACTGATTTCACAAAAAGTCTTATTAAAATCCTTAGAAATTCCGGTGCAGAAGTAACGGAATTTGATACGGACGGCGACAACTATGCAGACATACTTTCCGGAAACGATATAAAGAGTATCGTAATTCTGCCCGAAGGCTTCACGGAAACTATCGAAAAAGGCGAAAAGCCTGAAATAATTACTGCCTCAAGAATGACTTCTGCCGCCACGATGTCCAACCTCTCAACAGGTACTTCCGGTGCGGTAACGTTTATAAGCAAGTGCATTTCAAATACAATTGCTGCCAATGCCGGAATGTCACAGGAAAACTTTGAGTTAATGGAAAGTCCGGTCATACTTACAGATAATACAGTAGTTGACAACAAGTCGGCAAGTGCTTCTGTTGACAGCATAATGGGAAAAATAGCAATGCAGAATATGATACTGCCGATTATTGTATTTGTGCTGATTATGCTGACTTCGCAGTCACTTATAAGCTCTATTTCAAATGAAAAAATTGACAAGACTCTTGAAACACTTCTGTCTGCACCTGTATCACGTTCGTCAATAATAACCGCCAAAATGCTTGCGGCGGCTGTTGTGGCACTTATAAATGCCGTTGTATATATGTTCGGATTCTCCGGACTGATAAAAAGTTCCTCTGTTCAGGCGGAAGACCTTGTATCGGGAATTGCTGGAAATATGGTTTCGGTTGACGATGCCATAGCACAACTTGGACTTTCGCTTTCTGTCGGGGACTATGTACTTGTCGGATTACAGCTTTTCTTAACTATAATGATTTGTCTTTCTGTTTCAATAATGCTGGGTGCTTTGGTAAACGATACGAAATCTTCCCAGACGGCAATTATGCCGATTATGATGCTTGCAATGGTACCTTATATTATTTCAATGCTTGCCGATATAAACACACTCCCTATGGTTATAAGAGTATTGGTTTATGCTATACCATTCACACATACATTTTCAGGTATATCAAATCTTATGTTCGGAAATACTGCGATTTTCTTCGGCGGACTTGTTTATCAGGTAGTTGTGTTTGCAATATGTATGTTCTTTGCGCTGAGGCTTTTCAAGTCGGACAAAATACTTACTATATCGCTTAACTTCGGTCAGAAGTCCAAATATAAGAAATCCGGAAAATCCAATGAGGAGTAATCAATATGAGAAGATACGCATATCTTAAAGAACCGATAAAATGCAACAATAAAGACTTCATATATAAAATAATGTTGTATCAGTGCAGACATGGCGTATCTCTCTTTGAATATTGCAGTCCTGACGCTGTAAGATGTTCTTATGACTGCTGGTATCCGGATATTGAGTCCGTTTATGACGACTGGAATGACGTAATAGATGAGCAGGGCTGGATTGATATTGGCGAGCCATTACCATATCAGGATGATGCATTTTAAAGGAGGATAATATAATGAAAAAGTTTACAGCAATTCTTGTTATGACGGCTATGTTGTGTTCGTTTGTGTCGTGCGGAAACGATACGGCAGACGAAATCGAATCTTCTGCAACGTCAGTGTCAGAAGATTCTGAAGTGGAAACAACAGAAGAATCTACAGAAGAAATTACCGAACCCGAAACGGTAGAAGTTGAGGAAGAACCTACAGAAGAAATCACTGAACCTGAAACGGAAGAAATATCAAAAACTTTCGTGGAGGGTTCGGAAGAATATGCGGAAGTTATTGAAAAGTTACTTGAATGCAAAAGCAATGACGTTGATACTGTAATAAAGTTATGCTATCCGGACAAATATTTTGATACAATAAAAACACTTCATAACAATAATCTTTTGTCCTTAGATGACATTATAGGGGACGATTCAATTGACCTTGAACTTATAAGCATTGATTCAGTAGAACCGGTATCAGAGGAATATATGCCATATTTTAACATATATTACGGTTGTTATCAGCCTGTATACGAATATATCGAGGAAAACGGCACGGAAAATCCCGATATAGATAAACTTTCTGAACTTATGGCTCCCATACCCATATCTGAAATACCTGAGACATATTTCAATATTGAAAAAGCTGTAACTGTCCACTATACAATATCACGTGATTTCCATTACCTTACAGAAGACAAATATGACAAAATTATAGATACAGAAGATACCCTGTATTACATTGACGGCGAGGGCTGGAAAGATGATTTTATTACAATGATACATCTATATGAGGCGGAAAGAACAGCGGTATCAGACGAACTGGAAAGCCTTTACAGTGCCTCCGAAACGGTACTGTCCGGACTTGCAGAAACAGGTGTAGAAATTCCGGAAAACTTTATCATCTGTTCAGACAGCAGTAAAAATTACAACGTCAGCGACGAATTTTTAAATACATTCGATACCACACTTGACGGCTGTTATCAGAAAAAAGACGGCTTTGACTATTTCATAATGATAAATGACGGTAAACTTGCCTGCGTGTCGGGACAGTATGCCGCAAAACCAAAGTTTTATCGGGCATATCCGACTGCATATTTTTACGACGAAGACCACTATGTAGTAGAAACTTATGACGAACGCTATAATCTGTGTCTTGAAAGAATGAAAAACGGTCAGCCGCAATCCTACATGAAGAATTAGTGATTATTATGCAGACATACAGCTACAAAGATTACGAAATCCGCATTATGCAAGCACCGCCGTACAGTTTCAATTCAGTTGATAATAAGCCGTACAATAAAGTTATAGTCATAGAAAACAGTGAGTATAAAAGGGGTTTTGAAATCGAAATCGAGCGTTTCGGGGAAGTTCAGACAGTACTTATAATTTCGTCATATCATACGCCTGAAAACTCATTTACAGCACTGCACAAAGACGGACTGTTTATGATGCTTAATGAAGTATTATGCGTGTTTAATCCCGAAACGCTTTCAGTTGACAGACAGACAAAGATAAATCCAATGGGGACTATGTTTGAAGTACATACTTACAGCAAAGACTACATATTATACGGAGAAATGGATATATACCGGATTTCAGAAGATTTAAGCGTAAAGTGGGATTTTTCGGGACGGGATATATTTGTAAATTATCAGGTCAATGAGCCGGCATTTAAAATGACCTCCGACAGAATATGTCTTTATGATTTCGAGGATAATTATTACGAAATTGATTACAACGGTTATGTAATAACAGATAAAACGGACGTTCAGAAATGAATGTCCGTTTTTATGATTTTTGATGTGCCGTCCTCAAGTGTAAGCTTGACTTCATTTCTGTCCGTCTGCACGGCGTTTTCGACCCACATAACCGGATTTTCCCTGCTGAACTCGTCCCACTGCGGAGTTTTGATATTATATTGATATTCCTCATAAGCCGGCAGATAATATATTATCACTCCACAGCCATACATTAATATAAATTTTTCCTCTGTATCTATCAACGCACCGCATGGGTCTCCGTAAAAGTCCCCGATTATTATTTCTGAACCGTCGGACTTGTTTTTTAACAGAACAATTTCATAGTCGTTATAGACAATGTAATTTTTACTTTCGGCTAAAATCATTTTTCATTTTTATTAATGAACTCTGCTCCGGTTTCGTTGAGGAAGTCCGCAACTATAAAACGTGGACGCTGTTTTACTTCAGCGTAAATCTTTCCGATGTATTCACCGATTATTCCTAGACACAAAAGCTGTAATCCGCCTATAAGCCATACTGAACACATTGTACTTGTCCAGCCGTCTATAGACCGACCAGCGATTTTGACAATAAAAATCCATACAAATGCAATCACACTTATAATAAACATTATAAAGCCCAGTGACGTTATAAGTTTAAGCGGTTTGGTACTGAACGAAGTTATACCGTTTATTGCGAATGCAAGCATTTTTTTAAGAGGGTACTTGCTTTCACCGGCGAAACGTTCATGACGTTCATAATAGACGTTGCAGCTCTGGAAACCTATAATCGGTATCATACCACGCAGAAACAGGTTTACTTCCTTGAAGTTGGCGAGTTCCTGCAACACACGGCTGCTCATAAGCCGGAAATCGGCGTGGTTGTATACAACATCCGCACCCATAAGCTTCATAAACTTGTAAAAGCTTTCTGCCGTAAACTTCTTGAAAAAAGTATCAGTTTTTCTTGCACTTCTGACGCCGTAAACAACCTGATTGCCGTTATAGTATTCTTTAACCATAGCGTCAATGGTGTCTATATCGTCCTGCAAATCTGCGTCCATAGTTATAGCCATGTCGCATATGTCCTTGACCGTCATAAGTCCGGCAAGTACAGCGTTCTGGTGACCGCTGTTATGTGCAAGGTTTATTCCTGAAAAAAATTCCGGACTTTCTGCATGAAGTTCCTGAATAATTTTCCATGTAGTGTCCTTTGAGCCGTCGTTGACAAATACCACACGGCTTTTTTCGGAAATAAGCTTCTTCTGAATGAGTGTTGTATACTTTTCTTTCAGTCGTCTGGAGGTTTCGTGCAATACTTCCTGTTCGTTGTAGCACGGAACTACCATATATAAGGTTTTTGGATTGTCCATGTTTTTTTAGCCCTTTCTTTTTTTATATTAATTATATCATACTTTGAACTGTTCGTCAAGTTTCAGCGGAAATTTTCAATATTTTATCATATTCCGGAAATTCAGGAATCAAAAGAGCTGTTTTTAAAAAAAATCTGAAATAACTCTTGACAAATGCGCAATTTTGTGATATGATATTATACAGAGCATTATGTCTGCTCTGATTTCAGGGATAGATTCCGGAATATAGATGTGTGGGCCCTGTGCAACAAGACCCCGTGAACCATGTCAGGCGGGAGACCGAGCAGCATTAAGCGGATTGTTTTGTGTGCCGCAGCAAGCCTGCACATCTATGCTCCGGAATTTTTTG
>CAMWRL010000110.1 GCA_947176685.1 uncultured Ruminococcus sp.
CTGCGGGATCATTAATTTTGAATCCCAGAATTAGTTTCCGAGGAGATTTAATATAAGTTACACCATAGGGGATTGATATTGACTCCAAACTACTGCAATAGTTAAATGCACTGCCACCAATAAATGTTACACTGTCGGGAATATTTATAGAAATTAAATCACTGCAACCTTGAAATGCACCTCTTCCGATACTTGTAACGCTGTCCGGAAGTATTACTGATTTTAAACCGCCTTCATGGTCATTAACTGTACTTTCTTTATAATTGGCAGAGCTTTCTGGAATACATACTTCGTCTCGTAAATGACGGCAACCTAAAAATGCATAATTCCCGATATATTTTACACCATAAGGAATTTCTACCGATGTTAAACTGTAACAATCTTCAAATGCCTGATTTTCAATACTTATTACACTACTTGGAATTGTTACTGATGTTAAATTAATGCAACAGTCAAATGCACAAATTCCGATACTGGTCACGCCGTCAGGAATAACTACTGATTTTATATCATGGCAATAAACAAATGCCCAATTGCCGATAGTTGTTACACCGTCGGGAATAACCACATCACCGGAGCAGGTTGTACCATCAATCAGAATGCCATTTACAATAACAAATGGATTTTCAGCTTGTTTTGCTTCAAGCCAGGGAGTATTATCAAATGCATTACTTTCGATACTTGTTACACTATCGGGAATTGTTACAGATGTTAAACTACTGCAGCCGGCAAATGCAAAGTCATTGATATTTGTTACACTGTCCGGAATGGTTACAGATGTTAAACCATTGCAATCGGCAAATATATGCCCTCCGATACTTGTTATACTGTCGGGAATTTCTATTGATGTCAGACCACTGCAACCATAAAATGCCTGCCCCTCGATACTTGTTACACTGTCCGGAATGGTTACAGACATCAGACTACTGCAACCTGAAAATGCCTTTAATCTGATATTTGTTACACTATCGGGAATGGTGACAGATTTTAAACCTTCACAATTTTTAAATGCATTTTCTCCGATACTTGTTACCGGCACTCCCTCTATCTCGGACGGAATAACAACCTCTGTTGCCGATTCGTCACAACCGGAAATCTCGATATAATCCCCACAGTTTATGTATGTAATCTGTTCATACGTACCCTCTGCACTTGCTGTGATTACGGAATTATTCTCCGCAACCGCATTGACATACGGCACACCAAAACCCATAACGCAGACCGCCATAATGCTGGCAATAATTCTGTTGTGCTTTTTCATAAAAAATCATCTCCCAAAAAATATTATATAGTCATTATAACACAAATTATATTATATGTCAATAGTATATGGAAATTTTTAAAAAAATGAAAAATAAAAATATATACTGCTATGTTAAAAAAATATCACAGACCTATTGACAGGTTGACAGAAATTGTATATAATAGTATTAGAGAAACGATTGACTTTTTCAGACGTTTCGTATACATAGACGCAAAAATCGTCCGTGTATCATTAAAAATATTAATTTTTCAGGAGGTACAACTGCGATGTCACTGACAAACAATCAGAATGTTATCAAGTGGGTTGATGAGATGATTGCTCTCTGTAAACCCGAAAATGTTGTGTGGATTGACGGCTCTGAGGAACAGCTCAACGCACTCAGAAAGGAAGCTATCGAAACAGGCGAAATGATTGAACTCAATCAGGAAAAACTTCCCGGCTGTCTCTATCACAG
The DNA here is from genome assembly GCA_947176685.1 of uncultured Ruminococcus sp. Lineage (GTDB taxonomy): Bacteria > Bacillota > Clostridia > Oscillospirales > Ruminococcaceae > Ruminococcus. Next base: position 1,719 of record CAMWRL010000110.1, read on the forward strand.
AACCAACCCCAATGACGTTGCCCGTGTTGAGGACAGAACTTTCATCTGTACAAGAAACAAGGAAGATGCAGGTCCTACAAACAACTGGTGCGACCCTCAGGAAATGTATGCAAAGCTCTCCAAGCTCTATGACGGAGTTATGCAGGGCAGAACTATGTATGTTATCCCCTACTCAATGGGTCCTATCGGCTCACCTCTCGCTAAGGTAGGCGTTGAAGTTACTGACTCTATCTATGTTGTTCTCAACATGAACATCATGACAAGAATGGGTGCTGACGCTTTCAAGAATCTCGGCGACGTTTCCAATGACTTTGTAAGAGGTCTCCACTCCAAGGCTGACGTTAATCCCGAAGAAAGATATATCGTACAGTTCCCAGAAGACAACACTATCTGGTCTATCAACTCCGCTTACGGCGGAAACGTTCTCCTCGGCAAAAAGTGCTTTGCACTCCGTATTGCATCATTCCAGGGCAAGAACGAAGGCTGGATGGCTGAACATATGCTTATTCTCGGCGTTAAGAAGCCTGACGGCGAAATCAAGTACATCACAGCTGCATTCCCGTCTGCCTGCGGCAAAACCAACCTTGCTATGCTCATTCCTCCGGAGGGCTACAAGAAAGACGGCTATGAAGTATTCACAGTCGGCGACGACATCGCTTGGATGAAGCCCGGCGAGGACGGCAGACTTTACGCAATCAATCCGGAAAATGGTTTCTTTGGCGTTGCTCCCGGAACTAACGAAAAGTCCAACCCCAACGCTCTCCACTGCACAATGAAAGATACTATCTTCACAAACGTTGCTCTCAACAACGACGATATGACAGTTTGGTGGGAAAAACTCGACAAGAATCCGCCTGTAAACGCTACAGAGTGGAAAGGTGCTAAGGTAAACGGCGTTGAGTACACAGCAGAGGGCAACACCCTTGCTCACCCGAACTCACGTTTTACTGCTCCGGCTACAAACTGCCCGTGCATTTCTTCTGAATTTAATAATCCGGCAGGCGTTCCGATTTCCGCTATTATCTTCGGCGGCAGACGTGCTTCCACAACTCCGCTTGTATATCAGTCATTTGACTGGACACACGGTACTTATATGGGTTCAGCTGTTTCTTCTGAAACAACTGCTGCTGCTACAGGTGCTGTAGGCGTACTCCGTCACGACCCGATGGCTATGAAGCCGTTCATTGGTTACAACGTTGGCGATTACTGGGCTCACTGGCTCGAAATGGGCGAAAAGCTCGGCGACAAAGCTCCTAAGATTTTCAACGTTAACTGGTTCAAGCAGGACGAAAACGGTAACTTCATCTGGCCTGGTTTCGGCGACAATATGCGTGTTCTCGACTGGATTATCAAGAGATGTGAAGGCACTGTTGATGCTGAAGAAACTGCTATCGGTTATCTTCCTAAGAAGGGCGATATTAACGTTGAGGGTATTGAGGACGAAGTAACTCCCGAAGTTATGGATAAGCTCCTTGCCGTTGACAAGGAACTCTGGACTAAGGAAATCGCTGAAATGCGCAGATATTACAACGACGACATCGCTGCTAAGGGCGGTAAAGTTCCGGATGCTCTCTATGCTGAACTCGACAAGATTGAAGCAAGACTTAACAAGTAATTCTTTACAAGTAAAAAGTTTCTCTTTAGAGCGATACTCATAAAGAAAATTAAGCCATAGTACTTTTGGTTTTAAGTCGGAAGTGCTATGGCGTTTCTATTGACAAAACAATTTCTTTGATGTATAATATTAATATAAATCAGAATTTATCAGAAAATTGAATAAGGAGAACAAGTCTTATGAATGAAGAAATTTTTGAATGGTATGACAGCTTTTTGAAGCTGTGTAAGGTTTTGGAAGCACTTGGGTGTTCGTATCAATTTGAAGAACCTGCTACAGAAGAAGAAATTACAGAATTTGAGCAAAAAACAGGATTTACACTTCCGGACGACTACAAAGAATGGCTGAAACTCACAAAATATGCCTATATGAAAAATTACGATTTCAACATTTATATGCCGAATGAAGTCTGGGACAGCGAAGACGGCTATAAAATGACTCAAATTGGAAATATAGGCATTTCTACGAGAGACTATTTTATTAATGCAGAAAATGGCAAGCCCTTTGTTTATGATGACTTTGAGCAGGAAATCGTTGAGTTTGATTCTTTTGACGATATGTTTTGTGATATGTACTATGAACTTGAATCATACGCTGATAATTATTTCCACGAAAAATGGCTGACTATTTACGATGAAATGTTTCCGGAAAACTAAATTCTGATTTATGCAAGTAATACAATATTAAAAACAAGCCCGAAAGTATTAAATTGCTTTTGGGAGTTTTTTATTTGACATATTATTGTGGTTATGATATAATTTTCAGTAAGATAAATTTCAATTTAAAGGAGGAAATGAATATGGCTTCAACAGCGGAAATAGTTCGGAATAATAAGACCAAAATGAGTACTGCTGAACGTGTAAGAGAATTTTTTGAGATTATTCATCCGCTTGGATTTGATGCTTGTGAGGAAAGCGACAGTGCAATATATATGAAACCGAATGGTAATAACGAAAAAGGTGTTCGGGTATGGGTAGACCAAAAGGATTATCCCATTTTTACGATTAACGGAGAGGAATACTATCGTGAAGTGTTTTTTGATTTTATCTGGGATGATGAAAGACACGGGATAGAAAGTATGAATTCGGATATGATTCTTGCCATCACCGCAGAGTATATGAAAAAGTATCCCGACGCTTTATTCAATTATGAATGGAGCAGCGATGAATCACCTTTTTTTGATAAGCGTGATATTGAAACAATAATATCACAGCCGTTTCAGCCTGGCTGGTACTATCTTTTTAGGTCGCACCTTCACGTAAAAGCTTTAGACCAGTATCATGACAAATGGATTTTAGAATAGTAACTTCCAGTAAATTCTGATTTATGCAAGTAATACAATATAAAAAAAAAGCCCGAAAGTATTAAATTGCTTTCGGGCTATACTTCTTTATGTGCGCCGAACTTTCGTTTTTTATTTGCAAATCCGCTTGCATTATTCCGTATAATATGGTAGAATATAGTTTACAACATTTATATAAGAAAGGTTTAATTATGGATAATTCAGATTTATGGAAAATTGTACTGGTAGTTGTTATGATGATTTTTTCGGCACTGTTTTCAGGTACAGAAACCGCATATTCAAGCGTAAACAAACTCAGACTTAAAAATTACGAGGCTCAGGGCAATAAAAAAGCCTCTACTGCTCTTAAACTCGCCAATAAGTTTGACGAAGTTCTCACGGCTGTCCTGATAGGAAACAATATTGTAAATATCGCTACTTCCTCAGTGAGTACGCTTTTATTTGTAAGTATTTTCGGAAAAAGCGGTGCAGGTATTTCAACGGCTGTCATAACGATTCTTGTACTTATTTTCTGCGAAGTTCTTCCGAAGTCCTACGCAAAAAGAAACGCCGAAAAACTCGCTCTTATGTTTGCAAACCCTCTTTCGGCACTTGTCACTGTTCTGAAACCGGCTGTATTTATTCTTAATAAAATATCGTCAATGCTGTCGTCCGGCGAGGAAGCACCGAGCGTTACGGAGGATGAACTAAAATATATGATTGACGAAATTGAGGAGCAGGGCGTTATTGAAGAACAGGAAAGCGAACTGGTTAAAAGTGCGCTGGAGTTTGACGAAATATCAGTTGACGAGATACTTATTCCCCGTGTAAAAGTAATAGGCGTTAAAATCAACTCCACAATAGACGAAATAAAAGAAATATTCACAACCGAAATGTATTCAAGACTTCCGGTTTACGAAAAAAGCCTTGATGACATTATAGGAATTATCACCAACAAGGCGTTTTTCAAAATGCTTGTCGAGGGCGGCAGAGATATAATGTCAATAATTCAGGAAGTCCCCCACATAGCCGACTGCAAACTCATAAGCGAGGCTATGCGTGATATGCAGCGTTCAAAAGTACATCTTGCCGTAGTTATAGACCAGTACGGCGGTACTAAGGGCATTGTTACACTTGAGGATATAATAGAAGAACTGGTCGGAGAAATCTATGATGAAGACGATGAAATTGTCGCAAGAATCGTGAAGCTTGCACCGGATAAGTTCGAGATTGCCGGAGACATGAATGTAAACGATATGCTTGAACAGCTTGATATTGATGAAGACCTTGTGCATACTGAATATAACTCCGTCGGCGGCTGGGTTACTGAAGTTATGGAACACATTCCCGAAAAGGGCGAAACAGCTCAGACAGGTATTTTCCGGCTGACTGCTTCCGAAGTAAACGAGCAGACTGTCGGAAAAGTTATACTTGAAATTATACGCAGTAATGATTGATAGTCATTATGCACAACAATGCTGCATTTCAATTGTACAAAACATAGAAATTCAGAGTTTTCTTATAAAATTTACCATTTATCCTTGAAAAATGTTTATAATATGGTATAATAT
>CAMWRL010000111.1 GCA_947176685.1 uncultured Ruminococcus sp.
ATATTATATCATATTCCTATGTGGATTTCAAGTATTTTATGCATTTTTCACTTTTTTAACACTTTTTCCTTAGATTCTCAATATATTTACAGAGTTTAATAAGGTCATTGTCTTTCATAATCTCCGAAAGTCTGTCGGGATTATCTGCAATTTCGTGCATATCGGGCTTTAAATGGTCTGTAAAAGTATATGTTTTATTTTTTGTTTTTATTGTAAGTTCAATTTCATAATAGTCCTCTAAACGTGTTCTTTTCCAGTTTTTTTCTATGCTGATGTTTTCTATATCGGAATAGTTTATTATATTCTTTCTTCCGACAGTCCTGAAAACAACCTGTTTTTCGTCTGCTTCAAACTTCCCGTGCGGTTTCCATAAAAAGCTCAGAACTGCCACGTAAATAGAGATAAACAAAATCTCCGGAGAATCAGCATGAATACCATATATTACCAGAATTACGGCAGTTACAGTCAGAATATTACTGATGTATGTAAATTTCCCGTTCATAATAATCCCCCTTAATCATTGCAGAATGCTGAATATAACTCGCCCTTTCTGAATCCCGATTCTTTCGCAACTGCCTTACACGCATCAGTAGGCTTTTCGCCCATTTCAACAAGTCTTTTCACCTGTTCCAAAGCCTGCTCCAGTGTGATTTTATCGTCTGTACTTCTGGTCTTACCCTCCAGAACAAGCACAAACTCCCCTCTTGGTTCTGTGCTGTTGTAATATTCAACGGCTTCCCCCAAAGTCATTCGCAGAACCTCCTCATGTATTTTGGTGAGTTCACGGCACAGGGAAATTTTCCTTTCCTCTCCGAAAAAATCCGCAAGACAAGAAAGTGTATTTTTCAGTTTATGGGGGGCTTCGTAAAATACCATAAGTCCTGTCTCATCTTTCAGAAGTTCAAGGCGTTCTGAACGTTCCTTTTTGTTTACCGGCAAAAATCCCTCAAACATAAAACGTCTTGTGTCCAGTCCGGAAACAGCCACCGCCGATACAACCGCACTTGCCCCTGGTACTACTTTTACTTCTATGTTGTTTTCGGCGCACATCTTAACCAGTACTTCACCGGGGTCGGAAATACACGGCATTCCGGCATCTGTAACTATACCACAGTTTTCGCCGTTCAGAATGCGGTCAATAATTCTTTGTGCGTCAGCTCTGGAGCTATGTTCGTGAAAACTCACCAGTGATTTTTTTATTTCGTAGCGGTTCAGAAGTTTCAGCGTTACTCTTGTATCTTCCGCACATATGAAGTCAACGCTTTTCAAGGTGTCAAGCTGACGTATCGTTATATCGTCCAGATTTCCTATAGGCGTGCCTATTACGTAAAATATTCCCATTGTTCAGTCCTTTCCGGCTGCGTAAATCCTGTTTAGTTCGTCCGTGAAACCGTTTTCATCTCTGATATATAACTGCGGTTCAACCTGCATGAACGGCTTAGAGCCTTTTTTTCCCTCTATCAGAAAAAGCCATGGTGCTGAATCCGGATTCTTTGAAACAAATCTTATTCTTTTGGGTTCAATGTTGTTGCTGCGCATAGCAAATATAACGTCCACAAGCCTTTCCGGACGGTTGCACAAACATAGTCTTCCGCCGAATTTAAGAAGCTTTCCGGCGGCACAACAAACGTCATTTATGTTGCACATAATCTCATGACGGGCGATTTTTTGAGCAGTTATAACACTCTCAAAACCTGCGTTGACTGCTTTGTAAGGCGGATTGCATGTCACAAGGTCAAGCCGTCCCAAAGGCGCATTTTCCCAGAGTTCCTTCAGGTCGGCACAAACCGGAATTATATTACTGACTTCACTTTTTTCAATGCCTGATTTCAGATGTTCTATTGCGCTTTCCTGAATGTCAACGGCATATATGACCTCCGGCGGCAGCTTTTTCTGCATAATAAGGGGAATTATTCCGCAGCCTGTTCCCAAGTCGCAAACCTTATCTTTTTTTCTGTATCTGGAAAAGTCTGCAAGTAAAAAAGCGTCCGTCCCGAATCTATGGTCAGTGCTTGCGCAGACGTATATTTTGTCGGTAAGTTTTTCATATTTCATTTTATAGTACCTCCGCCGACAACAACGTCTCCATCATAGAATACTACCGCCTGTCCGCTTGTAACGGCTCTTTGCGGACTGTCAAACTCCACCAGATATTCGCCGTTTCCCAGTGCCGAAACTATAGCCGGCTGTTCGTTCTGACTGTAGCGTGTTTTTGCAGTAACTTTCATAGGTCGGGTAATCTCCGCAACGGATATTAAATTAACGTCCTCGGCAATCAGCGAACTTGTATATAAATCCTTTTCGTCGCCCAGAGTCACGGTATTTGCTGAAATATCCTTTTTCACAACGTAGGCAGGTTTTCCTAACGATATTCCCAATCCCTTGCGCTGACCGACTGTATAGTTTATAATGCCCTTGTGAGTACCTAAAACTTTGCCGTCCGTGCTGACAAAATCCCCCTCTGGAACTGTAGTTCCCGTGAATTTTTCTATAAATCTGACATAATCTCCGTCCGGCACAAAGCATATATCCTGACTGTCGGGCTTGCCGGAGTTTACAAGTCCGGCATTTTCGGCAATACGGCGTACTTCCGACTTTTCAAGTCCCCCCAAAGGGAATATTATATGTTTAAGCTGTTCCTGAGTGAGTGAATATAAAACATATGTCTGGTCTTTTGAACGGTCTTTCGGACGTTTCAGAATATACCGTCCGGAGTTTTCGCCAAATTCCTTGACAGCATAGTGTCCGGTAGCTATAAAATCATATCCTAGCTCCAGCGCACGGCGAAGCATTTTATCAAATTTAACGTGCCTGTTGCATTCAATGCACGGATTCGGAGTACGTCCGCAAAGATAACTGTCCGTAAATTTCTTCATAACGCATTCACGGAAACAGTCCTTGAAATTAAATACAAGGTGTTCAAACCCCAGACGGTATGCCACACTTCTTGCGTCCTCAACGTCCGACAGCGCACAACAGGTTTTTCCGTCCTTTTCAGCCTGCACAATGTCCTCATCACCGAAAAGTTTCAGAGTAACTCCCATTACTTCAAAACCCTGTTCCCTCAGAAGCAACGCCGCTACTGAACTATCCACGCCGCCGCTCATACCAACCATTACTTTTTTCATAAATATCACGTCCTTATATAAAATCAGGCGAACAGTGTTCGCCTTAAAAAATATCAATCAGTCCGTCAGGAGTATCAAAATAATAATCTGAAATACTTCTGATTTGTGAGCTGTCACCGGCAGAAAGTCCGTCATAAACTCCTGCCGTTATAAAACCTGCTGTTTTTGCCGTTTCAATGCAGTGCAGGGAGTCTTCAACTATAAGTACATTTTCCGGTGAAAGTCCCATAATCTCTGCACATTTCAGGTACATATCCGGAGTTTTCTTGCCCTGCGGAAACTCCGCCGATGTCAATATAAATTTCATTCTGCCGTAAATTCCCAGACGTTTCAGTGCGGTTTCCGCAAGATTTCTGTACGTGACAGTTGCAACACCATAGGGAATATCACGGCTGTCCAGAAAGTCCAGCAATTCCGCAGTGCCGGATTTAATGGGAATATTATGGAAATATTCATCACGGACTATTTCCTCGATACGCTGAATAATATAATCAACAGTACAGTCAAGTCCGAACTCCCTTATAAAAAGCTCCGCCGCCTTGTCAACTGTAAGTTTTTTCACACGGTCTGAAATATCGTCCGGCGGATTGTCAACGCCGTTTTCTTTCAGAAATTTCCTGTCTGTATCATACCACACGTTCATTGAATCTATAATAGTTCCGTCAAGGTCAAATATTACGCCCTTAATCATCAGAATTTTCCGTTTCTGTTTCAGTTTCAGTTTCTTCCGGTTCTGTTTCAGTTTCGGATTCTGTTTCAGTTTCTGTCATTATAGTTTCTTCCTCTGTTTCCGGCTCTGTTGTAATCTCCGGTTCTGATTTTGTCACGGGCTTCGGTTCAGCGTCAAGACCGTTTTCAGCGTCACCGCATATCACAACAGCCTGTTTGCCGAGTATATCATAAATCCTTTCAAACTTTTCAAGCGGATAAGTCGTATTTCCGACAAGCGGGTCTGCAAGGTAAACAATCTGCTTGTCAAGGTCATATCCATAGAGCGTCAGACAGTGCTGATACGTACAGAACCACATTTCCTCGCCGTTTTTGGCAGTGTAGATGTATTCCGGCTTTGTGTCAAGAAGATACATTGTAGCCCATACAACAACAGGTCTGCCCTGCTCAACCTGATAGAAAAGTTCCTGAAAATCCGTTCCGGTAAGGTCAACCGGATAGCAGTCGGACTTTTCCACACGGAAAAAACGTCTTGCCGCCTTGCATATTACCGGAGAACTGCACCCGAATCCCGTATAGGACTTGGGGTCTCCGATATAGCACTGATTCATAGTGTATTCGCCATTCATATCAATGTTCATATACTTGTCGCACATAGTAACCTTGTCAACGTCAAATCCCAGAAAATTAAGCGTCTGAGTAAGTGCAGTGATTTCGCAGCCTGTCGGAAGTTCCGGATTCTGCATTACCGTTTTGAAGTCATCAATAACCGCACTTGTAGGCAAATCATAGTCTTTCTGATAAATATCAATAGTAGTTTTTTCAGTTGTAACTTCCTGTTCGATTAATTTTTCCGGTTCAGCGGTTTCCTGCTGCTGGTATTCTTCAACTTCAACGTAACTCACATTGGAAATAGTATCCGCATCAGCTTCCGTGGAACTGTTCATAAGTCGTACCCTGTTTCCGCAAGATGCAAGTGTCATTGCAGCAACTGCCGCAACTGCTGTTATTTTCAGAAATTCATTTATCATTTTTCTACTCCATGTCTATCATAATTTTTGCCCTGTAATCCTTCTGGGCGGAAGTCACCGTTTCAAGTGAAAGACCATATACATCTGATGCTTTTATTTCTATTTCTGCAAAACGTCCGGCGATTTCGCTGAGCTGGGACAGCTTCGCAATTGACGAACCATATGGAATATCGGTTCTGCCTTTAGCCGCCGCAAGTATCTCCCGTCCCCGTTCGTTGAATGCCAGTATACGTCCGAACGGCGGTAAATATTTCATATCGCTCTTTGTTATGCCAATCAGTATGGAAAGCATTATACGTCTTATGCGTGCCATTGTGTAACGCTTTGTCTTTACAGTAAAAAAGAGTTCGTCAAGTGAGCCGGACATTCTCGCATTATATATGCGGTTTTCCAGACCCTGCCCGACGTCATTGACAAGAGCTATTTCTTCCGGTGAGGAAGTCCGCAGTTTATATAACATTACTCTTTCCAGTCTGTCCAGAGAAGCGATACCGCCATTGTGCATAGTGTCTGTAATTGCATCGTTCCATACCGGTGGAACGAAGTTCCTTAAAGACTGCATACCGTTTTCCGAAAAAATCCGGTTTCTTATATCCGAAGCACTCGTTATATTGCCATAAGGTTCATAACTGTCGTGTGGCGTACCGTTTCTTTTGACTGTAAAAGGCTTCATTTCTGACGAAAAACGCATCATTGAATTGAGGTACTCAATAGCAAGCAGGTTATTGGGTTCAGAAATCACGGCGGCGGACTGTCGGTCAATGCCGTTTATTACGGAACTCAGTGCTTTGGGATAAGTATAACCCTTTTCCATTATATTTATTATTTCGTCGTGGTGTGAAATCGCAGCCGACCGGACGGTTTTCATAGCATTGCAGAGTTTTTTAATATCTCCGCACTCACTTCCGAATGATATTTCCTGCACAACTCCCAGAGAGTTGAGAAGCCAGACCGCACCTGCCGCAAAGTTTTCCGCAGACGAAAGGCAGTACTGCACCGGAAGTTCAATAACCAAATCCACGCCGGAACGCAATGCAAGTCTTGCACGTTCAAGCTTATCCATAACAGCAACGTCCCCACGCTGTACGAAGTTCCCACTCATAACTGCAACGATATGTGTAGCACCGTTTTTTCTTGTTTCACGTATATGATGCAGGTGTCCGTTATGGAACGGATTGTATTCGCAAATGATACCACTGATTTTCATTTTACTACCTCTTTTCACAAATTTCAATGATTATGAAAAAAATTTCATTTATTGTACATATTATTTTAA